>JAILPU010000279.1 GCA_024699395.1 Lachnospiraceae bacterium
ACAGGCGTTTCGGACTTACTCTCTTTGGTTTCGGTGCCGGATATTCTAAGCACCGACTCAAGTCTGATAAGTTTGTTCTTGTGCATCTTTGCACAATCAATGCAAACCAGAATCCAGTCCTCGTCCACATCTTTAATGATGTTTGAACCGTTCTTACTGTTACCGTACATGATAACATCCACATCGGCACAATCTTCTTTAAAATCGATAATAACTTTTTCACCGATATAGGACTTTACTGCCGCAAGAAGATTCTTTCTTGCCTCATAAAAATCAGTACCCTCAGTTTTTGACATCTGAGATTCCAAAGCTTTAATTCTTGTTTTCATGGAAGCAAGCTCACAAAAAGCTGCCAACCCAAAAATTCCTAATACTAATCCCACATATTCCATTATTCCACCTCCTCCATTATTTCAATCGAAGAAACGGCAGAAACAAGAATAAGTTTTTCTACAACGCCTTTTTTGGTATCGGCTTCCACTTTAAGCCAGCTGCCCTCCAGCTCCTTAACAAGACAAGCCTGATCGTAGAGATCCACATCCATCTCGTCACTGAAGAAGGTTAATTTTACTTTCTTACCCAAAAGCTTTCTAAGAAGCCTTCCCGGATCCTTCACAGGCACAGTGGTTTTTTCATCCCTGATATCATCCTTAAGAAGATAATCGCAACTGACACCGAGAATGGTCGCGATATCGCTTATCTTATCAATGTCGGGAAGAACGCTTCCGCTTTCCCAGCGGCTTACGGTCTGACGTGTAACAGACATGCGGGCCGCAAAGTCATTTTGGGTCATTCCTATTTCTTTTCTTTTTAAAGCAATTTTGTTACCCAGTTCATTCATATATCACCGACTCCTTGTAATGTGTAGTCATACCACGTTTTTCTTACGACTCTCTTGGGGTATGCTGTGATGAGTTTTGGCCACCTTAGGAAGTTCGCCGTATTGAGTTTTGGCCACCTTAGGAAGTATGCTGTAATGAGTTTTAGCTGCCTCCCAAAGTATACTGTAATACGGTTTGACCGCCTCCTAAGATAAGCCAATTGTATATGGCGGATACCTTCTAAAGCAAGGTAATCTCCTGTTCAAAATGTAACATGGCAAGTTACATTTCGCCTTTTTTCAGGCTTTTTGGATTCTGTCCCATCACATTTTCACAAAGAATAATTGGGGTCACTGTCGTCGTGATTTCGACTCTGAAAAATTACCCAATCACAATCTCGCAAAGTGATTTGGGATCGTCCTTAATAAGTTCCTCCACACCGGGTACTTTAATAATACCCGATGCGGGATTTTTAATACCCGCGATTTTGTTGAGAATCACCGCATCCACTTTTGATTTTTCAAAAGAAAGGTCGCAGTCATGCATTTCACAGTTTATGAGTTTCACCCCGTTACAATAACAAAGGGGCTGTGTTCCCGTGATTATACAGTTTTCAAAGGTCAAATTCTCGCAATACCACGCCAGGTACTCTCCCTTTATAACCGAATTTTTGACGATGACATTCTTAGCATGCCAGAAGGCATCCTTGGTGTCAAAATTGCAGTTTTCAAATATGGAATCCTCTATGTATTGAAAAGAATATTTGCCCTTAAGCTTCACATCATTAAACTTTAATCTATCGGAGCGCATCATAAAGTATTCGCTTTCGGCTGAACTTTTCTCCATGGAAATGTTATGCACAAACCAGCCGAATTCCGGTGACACGATATCGCAGTCCGAAATCTTTATGTTTTCACACTCCCTGAGAGCTTTTATGCCGTGAAGTTTGGTATTGATAATCTCTATGTTTTGAGAATACCAGAGAGCCGCCCTGCAGGATGAGGTTAGCTCGCAATCCGTTATTTTTACGTTTTCATCATGCCAGAAAGGGTACCTTAGATCAAAAAAGGATTGAAGCGCCTCTATATTTTTACTTTCCTTCAAAGCGCTCTCTCCATCTGCCGGTCCCTCAAATCTGCAACGCACAACTTTGACATCATTACTGTTATACAACGCCCTCTCTTCATCAAAGGACTGTTCGAAATACTCTTTTGTCATTATTACACCCCGTGGTTAAGTATATCTTTAAGTTCAAATATGGATATAAGACCCTGCCTCATATCCTCTATACGTCTCTCTGCCTCAAATGCCGGATTATTGGGTCTTGATGTGGGCTTCCTGTCAGAAAAAGTATCCTGACTCACATGTCTGAAACTCTTTTTGTTAATGGAGACAGTCATAATATTGCCCTGAAGACAGATGCAGAAATCGCATTCTTTTCTGAGCATAAGAAGCTTTTCGATCTGAGAAGGGGTAAGGTATCTGTACGCCTCCTCCTCGAAGGTGGCAACGGTATCGAAGCACTCGGCAAATTCATGATTTTCCGTGTCGATAACATTGACATCCCTGTCCTTTATCTTCTTGAATCTGTTTGTTTCCTTCTCTTTTCCGAGAATGGTTTTCTTGGTCCGGGTACTCATTATGTTAACCGAACCGTTAATTATAAATTCTGTTCTGAATTTAAACAAAAGCCCGTCGAAATAAGTCTCGGTATGAGAAGTTCCGTCGGAATCCTCCCACTCGTAATACAATCTGTATCCGCCAAACTCAAAAGCGTCGGCATTTAACTGATTGTCCCAGTCGTAGGAACAAAGGGAATGTATAACCCTTCTGGTTCCTCTGTTAATAGGCCTTACAAGATGGGCCTCCACAAGAGCATCGTCAAATTTAAGATTGGGATTTGATATCTCGCCGCTCACAAAGTGATATCCCATATCCAGCCTCTCATCGAAGAGTCTTAACATGGGAAGAGCCAGTTTTTCCCTGTAGTTATAAGCTCTGTATTCAGGGGACTGCAAAGCTCTGCGCAAAAAGCACCATATCACGCCGCCAAAAATAATAAAGGGCATTATGATACTGCTTAAAAGCAAAATTAAAGGTACCGTACAGAGAAGCACTATAACTATGATCAGTACTTTTACAGGGTTCACCGGAGGTTTGTCACCTTGTAATCTTTCACTTGGGTCTTTGGCAAATGCCGAAAAGATGGACTTGGGAGCTATCCTAGCAAAATATTCATACTCCTTCAGGATATCGCTTTTATCAAATTTGTCCGCAACCCTGCTGTCTAAATTTTGTCTGATATAACCGAATGCCATGTTTTATTTCCTTATAAGTTCATGGTGAGGTCAACGTTCTTTAACTGGTCCATATTTTCTTCATGGATGTAATCCATCTTTGATACGGATTTCATTCCGCAGATAACAGATGAGGGAAAAGTCACCACGTAATTATTGAGCTTTGTGATGTTTCCGTTAACAGCTCTGCGTGAAGCGCTGTACTGCTGTGTAAGGTCGCTGAGCTTATTTAAAAGATTTGAAAAAATCTCTGCGCTCTTAAGCTCGGGATATGCTTCTCCCAATGCAAAAAGGTTCTTTACAGCCTTCTCCTGATTTTCGGAAATACGATTAAGGTCGTCTATGGAGGCATTGCTGGGAACACTGCTTAAGTTTCTGAGTCCCTCGAACACGCTCTTTTCGTGCTGTGCATACTGCTCGGCAATCTTCTTTCCCTGCATAAGCACATCGTAACGCTGTCTCAGCATTATCTCCACTCCCGAGAGGGATTCCTCAATCTTAATCTTGATGCGGTTTATGTTGTTGGAAGTGGTTATCATCCAACTAACGAATAAAAATGCTATTGCAGCCAAAACAACTAAAACTACCATCAATGCGCTCATAAAACAGTTCCTCCTGATTTTTAAGATGTATTAACACTGCTATTTCAATAATAACGTATTTACGGGAATAAATCCATTTTTCTTTTTAATTGCTTCTTAAAAACTATCGGTATTATACCGTACTCATATAAGGGTATACGAATGTGGAGCAGGTGTGCCATAAAAAAGAAAACTGCAGATCAGATAAATACGAAAATGAACTCACAGATGTGTATTGTGTAGAAAGTCTATGATTATATTATATAATTGTGTCTATTGCTAACAAAATATTCAACTTCTTGATTGTTTCCGCCTGATTGATTTGATTTTTGGTGTCAATTTTACGTAATGTGAATTTTTATCAGTATTATGGCACAATTTTCGCAAATATCTTTTTGTTTTTGGAAATTTTTGGTGTATAATGTAGTACAAAGGGGAAATAGGGGGGGAAACTCTATGAATAAAGAAAAGAACATGGTATCAAAACCACTTAAACCGTTACTTTTTATTATTCTCTGCATAGGTCTTAACCTGTGTCTTAGCAATCTTGCGGGATTGTTTAATCTGCCGCTGTATCTGGATAATGCGGGGACCATTATTGCAGCAGCCGTCGGTGGATATCTCCCCGGTATCATAGTGGGCTATCTTACCAATATTATCAGCATGCCCTTTAATCCGGACAACGGCTATTACGCAGTGCTAAACGCCATGATTGCCGTTTTAAGCGCATACCTTTCCCATAAAGGCTTCTTCAGAAAACCCAAAAGACTTTTCTTTGGCGTCTTCTTATATGCATTTATAGGCGGTATTTTCGGAGGGCTTCTGACCTATCTTATGTCAGGTTTCTCCATAGGCGAAGGAATAACCACATCCTTATCCCATACTTTTATGGAAAAATATTCCCTTTCTCCTCTGGCGGCACTCTTATCTTCAAGCTATCTCTTAGATCTTGTGGATAAGTTTATAACAGTTTATCTTGCTTTCTTAGTGGTACATTTCCTCCCTTACAAAATCAAAGATGAGCTTAAATTCACAAGCTGGAGACAGACTCCTCTTTCAGATGAGGCGATTGCTACAATCTCCCGAAACGAAACAAGAATGTTTTCTCTTCGGGCCAAGATAATAGTTATTATCAGCGTTCTGATGGTATTCGTTGCGGTAATAACCACCACAGTAAGTTATCTTCTGTACCACAACTTCTCCATCAAACAGTTCACATCTGACGGCATGAGTACAGCCCGTCTTGCGGCCAGCACCATTGACGGTGATATGGTGGACACCTTTATTGCAGAAGGCGACTCCAATGCCGAATACAAGGCAACCGAAGCCCGTCTTCAGAAGATAAGAGAGACTTCTTCATGCATCGAATACATATATGCATACAAAATAGAGGAAGACGGATGCCATGTTGTATTCGATCTGGATACAGGAGAACTTCAGGGTGAATCCGCAGGAACCGTTATTCCCTTTGATGAATCCTTCGATAAATATGTGCCGGATCTTTTGGCCGGTAAGCCCGTCGATCCCATTATTACCAACGACACCTACGGCTGGCTCCTCACCGACTACGAACCCGTATACGATTCTCAAAACCGGGTTGTGTGCTATGCCGCCGCAGACATACAGATGCAGGATATCGTTACCAACGGAGTTGTATTCCTGACCAAATCGGCATCCCTGTTTTTAGGCTTCTTTATCCTGATTCTTGCCATTTGCGTATGGCTGGCAAAATATCATCTTTTGTACACCATTTCCGCAATGACTCTTGCAGCCAGAAAATTTGCCTTTGACACCGAGGAAGCCAGAGATGTGAGTGTGAACAGATTACTTAATCTCAACATTCACACAGGTGATGAAATTGAAAACCTTTATGAGTCTCTCTCCAAAACCATTGCCGATACCGTAGGCTACATTGAAGATGTGGAAACAAAAGGCCGTCAGATTTCCAAAATGCAGAACGGTCTTATATATGTAATGGCAGATCTGGTGGAAAGCAGAGACCAGAACACCGGTGACCATGTACGAAAGACTGCTGCCTACGTAGATTTGATTCTTAGAAAACTTAAAGAAAAAGGACTTCACGAGGACGTCCTCACCCCGGAATATATGGAGGACGTGGTTCACTCGGCTCCCCTTCATGATGTGGGTAAGATTAAAATTTCGGATACTATTTTGAATAAACCCGGACGTCTCACTGACGAAGAGTTTGCCATTATGAAAACCCACACCACTGCCGGTGAAGAAATTCTTAACAGCGCCATTAGCCTGGTTTCCGACAGCGGTTACCTTGTGGAAGCCAAAAATCTTGCCACATACCATCACGAACGCTGGGACGGCAAAGGATATCCCACAGGTAAAGCCGGTGAAGACATTCCTCTCTCCGCACGTATCATGGCTGTAGCCGATGTTTTCGACGCCCTGGTTTCAAGAAGAAGCTACAAAAAGCCCTTCACCTTTGAAGAGTCCATGAACATCATAAGAGAAGGTGCGGGAACACAGTTCGATCCCGAGATTGCCAATATATTCGTGGAATCAGCCGATGAGGTTATGGTAATCTTAAAGCGCCACGAGGAAATGCTTAAATAATTATTGACTTAAACGTAGCCTTCTAAAATAATCGAGTAGGAGGCGGTGACTAACCGCCGTCCTCTCACAACACCGTACGTACCGTTCGGTATACGGCGCTTTCAATAGTTGACGTGCACAGACTGATAGGCCGTGGCTAAATCATAAAAGCCACTGTTTATCAGTCTTTC
>JAILPU010000290.1 GCA_024699395.1 Lachnospiraceae bacterium
GCTTTACGGCGATGAGGTGAGAATCAAGCAAGTTATCACCAATATTCTGACCAATGCTGTGAAATACACCGAAAAGGGAAGCGTGACCTTCAGTGTTAATTTTGAAAAGTGCGCAGACAGTGAAGATACAATAGACCTGAAAGTATCGGTTAAGGATACAGGTATCGGTATAAAGCCCGAAGACATGAAGAAATTGTTCTCCGAATTTGAGCGCATCGAGGAGGAGAGAAACCGTAATGTGGAGGGAACCGGCTTGGGCATGAGCATTACCAAGAGCCTTTTGGAAATGATGGGAACATCACTCAAAGTGGACAGTGTGTACGGAGAAGGCTCTGATTTCTATTTTGTATTAAAACAAAAGGTTGTAAGCTTCGAACCTATGGGCAACTACAAGGATGCCTATAAAGAGATGCTAAAGAGTAAGGAGCGTTATCACGAGAAGTTTACAGCTCCCAAAGCAAAGGTTCTTGTGGTGGACGACAATACCATGAACAGAATGGTATTCAAGAATCTTTTGAAGCAGACAAGAGTTAAAGTGGATGCGGCAAAAGACGGTGATGAGGGACTTAAATGCTCCAGAGAAAAGAAGTACGATATTATCTTCCTTGATCATATGATGCCGGGTAAGGACGGAATCGAAACCCTTAAAGAATTAAAGGCAGAAGCGGATAATCCCAATCTCAATACTCCTGTTGTATGTCTTACGGCCAATGCCATATCAGGAGCAAGGGATGAGTACCTTGCCGCAGGATTTGATGATTATCTCACCAAACCCATTGAGTCCGACAAACTTGAATCCATGCTGATAGATTACCTGCCCAAGGAATTGATAGAGGCGGCAGGAAAGCAGACAGAGAAATAACATAAAAAAGAGGAGGGTTATTCCTCCTCTTTCTCCGTTTCGGGGTGAACTGCGATGCCGTTTACGGTAACGCCACCGTCAATTTTAATCACAAGGCACTGCCTTCCGTCTATCTCCTTGGTGGAGATAAGGTCGGTCCTCTGGGGATTGACCTTTATGACAACATCGGGCGACTTGACTTCAAAAGCCGTCTTATTGTAGATATTGCTCATGGCAATGGGTTCTTTACCAAGGGTGTTGTCATATTTCGTATCGAAATATTCCATCTTCTCCTCGGGAACGCCGCAGCATTCAAATATATTTTTGACTTCTGTTTTATCAAGTCTTATGGGAGTGGGATCATCCACATGGTCGTCGATGATCTCATTCATTTTTTCGTGGATGTTTTTGATGGTCCGGAAACTGCATGTGTCTTCAAAGGTTTCTTCAATCACCTCATTGAAGGATTCCTTCTGTTCGGAGGCAGTGAGGGGAAGAGAACAGCCTAAAATATCGTTGGCAAGGACTTCGTTAAGATTCTTGGCGTCCTGAGAGTAGTACATTGCCGAGTGGATATCGCTGGAACGGTCGTTAAAAGCAGGGAAGAGAAAGCCGTTCTTGGGAAGCTCCACAACCCAGTCCCTTATACGGTTATGGAAAAGATTGTCCATGGCGTCGTAACTTAATCCGGGCTGGCTTAAGGAAACGGGACACAGGCAGCATAAAAGGTACTCATAGACCTCATCTGAGGCGTCATCCATGGTGAGACCGTCTGTTGATTTGCCGGGAACGTCATAGGCGTCCGCAATAAGGATTATGAGGTAATTTCCCACATAATCGTAGCTATCTATTATTCTTTGGTAAAACTCATTCAAAAGCTCTTCGTCCTTAAGTTTGGAATTACGAAGTCTTAAAAGAAATTCCTGAGTTCCCCCTTCCTGTTCGCTGTCTAAGGAGAAGGAAAGGTTTACCAGATTTTTGTCAAGAGTGCCGGAGAGAGGCTTTCTTAATATCTCAAAATATTTGAACATTTCCTCTTCGGGAAGGGACAAAAAAGCCTGGGTGTTGGTACTCTTTATGTTCTTTTCGCCGTCAACGTAGCAGGTACATATTCTGGAGATGGAACATTTCTTGGGGGTGAATTGTTTTTTGATTTCTGCAAGTTCTGATTTAATCATTTGTGAATCCTCATATATAATTTAGTCATGCCCTGTCAGTATACATCTTTTGGGAAGGGTTAACAATTATGAGACATGCACAAAAATCTTTCCCGGGATTTCAATATAGTGTATAATGGGGGACAGAAGATATTATATTTTTTACATAATATATATATCTTGTTGGAGGCATAAATGAAGAAAATACTGTTTGTCGCTTCGGAAGGTGTACCATTTATAAAAACAGGAGGTCTTGCCGATGTCGTGGGGTCATTGCCCAAGGCTTTGGACAAGAGATATTTTGAGGTGCGTGTATTTTTGCCCAAATATTCCTGCATGAAACAGGAGATGAAGGATAAGCTTAAATACGTCACTCATTTTTATATGGATTACAACTGGCAGAATATCTATGTGGGTGTTCTGGAGGCGGAATATGAGGGGATAAAGTATTATTTTATCGATAATGAGTCATATTTTACCGGAATGAAGCCCTACTCCGACGATCCCAGATATGAGATTGAGAGATTTGCATATTTTTCAAAGGCAGTGTTGAGCGCGTTGCCTTTACTTGATTTCAGACCGGATATTATCCACTGTCACGACTGGCAGACGGGACTTATTCCTGTATATCTTAAGGAGAGATTCGGAGCGGGAGATTTTTACAGAGGTATTAAATCGGTTATTACCATCCACAACCTTAAATTCCAGGGCAAATGGGATGTTAAAACGGTGCAGTCGGTAACGGGATTGCCCAATTATTTCTTTACTCCCGACAAGCTGGAATTTAATAAGGACGCAAACCTTTTAAAGGGCGGTATCGTGTATGCGGATGCCATAACCACGGTGAGTGAGACTTACGCAAGAGAGATAAGGACTCCTTTTTACGGGGAGGGGCTTGACGGCCTGCTGAATGCAAGGGCAAATTCACTGAGGGGCATTGTAAACGGTATTGATTATACGGCGTTTGAACCCTCTACCGATAAAAATATTGAATATAATTACAATCCCATAACTTTCAGGAAGGAAAAATATAAGAACAAGACAGCGCTTCAGGAACAGCTGGGGCTTACCAAGGATCCCAAGAAGATGATGATCGGTATATGCTCAAGACTTACGGATCAGAAGGGTCTGGACCTGGTGGCATATGTTATGGATGAGTTGTGTAAGGACGATATCCAGTTCGTTGTGCTGGGAACAGGTGAGGAACGCTATGAGAATATGTTCAGACATTTTGACTGGAAATATTCGGACAAGGTTTCCGCCAATATCTACTACTCGGAAGAGCTCTCACACAAGCTGTATGCTTCCTGTGATGCCTATCTCATGCCTTCCTTATTTGAGCCCTGCGGTTTGAGCCAACTTATGGCTCTTCATTACGGCACGGTTCCCATTGTAAGGGAAACGGGAGGACTGAGAGATACGGTTGAGAGTTACAACGAATACGAGAGTACCGGAACAGGCTTCAGTTTCACCAATTACAACGCCCATGAGATGCTTAATACCATAAGATATGCGGAGCATATTTATTATGACAGAAAGCGTGAGTGGAATAAGATTGTGGACAGAGCCATGGCGGTGGATTTCTCATGGTCCGTATCTGCCCTTAAGTACCAGGAGATGTACGATTGGTTGATAGGGTAGGCTTGTGGGCTGTATCTAAAGACTAATTTGAAAAGACGGACGAACCGTAAGAACAGAAATACGTAATTAAAAAATGAAGCGATCGCAGGATGATATAACAATGATATAACAACTTGCGGTCGCTTTTTTCATGAAGAATTATTTGCTGCAAAGATAGCCGTATATCTTACCCCAAATGGTCGAGGTGATGTTGCTGTTGTAAATATGCAGGAATTTGATGAACTGCGTGCGTTAAAAAGTTTATTCTCAGAACTTGAAAAAGGTTGGATATCTAACGATGATTATAAAACCGGGATTTGCCGGTATATTGAAGTGCAATTCTGTCTTCGGGATGGACATCTGTGAGATAGAGGAATATAAGGAAAATCCACTCTAAGGGTTTCATGATGAAATAGATGATATCGGCCGTGAATTTGGATTTTATCATCTTGGAAACAGGGAAACCGTATTTGTCATAGAACGAGCGCACAATCCTGTGAAAACGAGGAGTACGTTCTTCAAGAATCTGTTCAAAAGCATTTGCTATGCAAAGCTGCCTGTTTACCACAACAGGGTGGCCGTGTCTTATGCCCATGCGAAGAGGTTTTACAATTTTGCGATCGCCCCCTGCGGCAACGGTGCAGAGATAGTGCTCATCGTAGTAGATTTGCTGGGGAGGGATCTTTTGAGAGAGTCTGAAGTCGGCAGTTTCGGTGAAAGCATTTATCACGGAATTCGGAGCCTGACCGCAAAGCATAAGAATGCATATAAGAATTCCAAGTAAGGGAAGTGCCAGTATCAGAGCCAATATCGGCCATTTATTGGCGTCTTTAAGTAAACCAAAGACCGAAGAAAAAGCATTTGAACCATCAATTTTACTCATCCTGTCTGGGGACGGCGCATATTCGCGAACCGCCTTAAGGATTGCGCGAAGACTAATGAGTATATATCCTATAGGCGGAAGGAACAGGTAAAATTCAAACAATCCGCGGCTGTTAACATCTATAATCTGTATCGCAAATACAATACCCAAAATAACTCCCATGTACAAAAAAGACATTGCAATAACAGGAATCAAAGGGGGAACCTTATTAACATTAATAAGATTCAGAACGCATAGTGCGACAACGGCAAGAAGGATTATTGTTATGATTGTGGGGAGGGAGTCTGTAAAGATCGGCTGATGCTTTTGGGCATTGTGAAGTTGGGTCTGCCAGGTGGCGTCTAATTTAACTTCAAAAATATCCAAATAGACCAGTTCCAAAATAATCGAAAAAAATACAGCTATCAGGTCTATGATAAAATACGAAGTTTTCTTTTGGGGGGTAATCTTATCGGGCTTTTTTGCAGTCTTTAACAAAAACGAGGCTTCCATAATGGTAACAATGATGGGCCCTGCCGCAATTAAAATAAAAATCAGCATATATATAAAAGATTCAGCAAGATGATTTGCGTTACGGATCATATATGTTACCTCCACATCGTTTGAATATGAGAATAATTCACATAACA
>JAILPU010000050.1 GCA_024699395.1 Lachnospiraceae bacterium
TCCATATTTATATCCTCACTATTAGGATACAAAACATCTATTATATTATATTCGCATACGCGAATACTTTCAATAATAATTAAATAAATAACAAACCCGCCTAACCCGCCAAAGAATGTCAATCAGCAGAGTAATCTTCCCTGTCATTGACATTCCTGGACGGATTCGTTTTGTGTTAGCTAAGGCACTTAAGGATAAGTACGCTTCATGCACTTTTATTTTTGTACCGACTGAGACGGTCTTCTTAATTTACATTTCATAAACGGTACAGTCTACATAACCACTTTTCCCAAAAGGTATAAACTCGGTATAAAACTATGATAAAATCTCTTACAATCCTTGATTTTATAAGGTTTCTACCATCCACCTAATATATCCCGGCATAAGAAATGCTCACATGAGCATTTTGCATCCCGTGTGAGCAATATTGAGCTTGTCTTTGTTTCTTATGAAGTATATGGTTTCAAGGGTTTCAGCCATATAGCCCAAATACCTGTCAGCCCGCTCCCATCCCTTGGGTTCGGAAAGGCTTTCAACCCTCTCCAAAATATGAAAAAGCCAGCTGCAGTAATCCCGAAGTACGGAATTTTTAGCAAGAATAATGTTGTAATTATACAGATACCTGCCCTTTAATATCCTGTCAAAATCATTAAGATAATCAGGAGAAACTGTTTCAACGGCTTTTCTAAGAGCCTCAAAATCCGTTTGTGAAAGATACCTCTCATGATGAGCATGGATACTCGGTTCATAAGGCATGGGATAGGGAAGGACTGCGTCCACATCGTTCGCGCAAAGTCTTAAGAAATCCTCCTTGCCAAGCTCCAAGATTCGCCTGTATTGAAAAAGCCCGTAATAGCCGTCTTTGTTTTCAAAAAGCTTATTTTTCCATATCCAGTAAAGAGCGGTCAATTCGGAATAATTGGGATTTTTATGGGAAATATTATCCCCCTCATTATCAAAATATTCTCCGATCCTAATATCGGTATTGTCGGTACCCACCTGAATATAGTGAATATTATCGGCAAACTTAATATTCTCCCTCAATGCCCTGTCCTTATGGGATCTTGCGCAATATACAAAAACTTGGGGCATCCTGTCACCGGCGGACATATCCGAAAGATTTTTAAAAATCCCGTATTCCGCATGAAAGCCTCTCATAAGAGAGGCCCATTTCGCACTGTCAAGTCTGTCTATATTTTCAAATCCGTTAGAATAAAGAGTTTTTTCTATTTCATCCTGAACATTTACCGGAGTACATATGAGAACTTTTGTCTTCTTTTTATCATCAATCCCCAATTTGCTTGATACCTCATAAATGGTTCTTACCGGCAGTCCTCCAAGGCTTTCGCTGTTGCCCTCAAGATTCGTCACCATAAAGAAATCCATCTCATATTCGGGATATAATAATTTAATTGCCTCATATGCTCCCAGAGCATACCCCTGAGCCCCATATATGATAAGTTTCATACCCACCTCTCAAAATCAGTGATCATTTTCATCGACGCAAGTTTCATTATATGCGCCATCAGTAATTCCATTAACACCGGCTTCATCGGAATTTATTTCATCAACGGGGTTGTGCCCCTGTGCATCTTGGACACTGTTATCTGATACTTTATTCCCATCGATGCTATCTGCCGCAGCGTTCTTATCGCTGTTATCTTTCGTTTCAACACCGCTTGTGTTATTTGGTGTTGTTGAACCACCTGTGCTATTCACCGTTTCATCGTCAGCTGTGTTATCAACCGCTTCATCACCACCATTGTTATCTAACGTATCAACACCATCAATGTTTCCTTCTGCTTCATCCCTATCGTTAACATTCACTTCTTCCTCGCCATCGCTACCATCTGATTCTTCATCACAATTGGTGTCATCCGTCTCTTCATCCTCATCACTGTTGTCCTTATCTTCATCCTCATAGACAGGTTCTACATCCCATGAAATATTAACAACAGGCGCAAACTCCAAAGCACTCCAATTCCCCAGACTGCTGCACTCCCCCGTCAGACCAAAGGAATAGGAATCAAACTCAATAAAACATTCATCCAATAGGCAGGAATAAACATATTTTTCCTTTTCTTCGTCATAGGTATATGCATAGGCTCCACCGGGAGCTTTTCTTAATTCCACAGTAAGTGAAACCGCTGTATCTTTTTGCAACGAAACTTCATTACCCTCATCATCCACAAGGGCCATATATATTCCGCAAGGCCTTTCTCCCACTATGCTTTTGTCACTCACAAGCTCCACAGCATCGGGAATTGAAATGGTGGCAATCAAAGAAACCCTGAGGGGCACCGTACTTTTATTGGTCACCACAAGACCGTCACTTCGATTTGAATAAAAAATCCCATCCTCCGTATTATTCCTAAACAAAAGTGACGCGCCCTCCATAACCGCCCCGGGCTGAAGGATATTGGCAAACATATGCTGTGGATCCAGATGAAAATCAATAGGTGACTCCGATCCGATAACAGGAAGATCTATGGATATGAGTTCATCCGCAGAATCCCTTGTGGAAACCGTTACAGATTCGGGAATCTCAATATCATCCAGATAAGATGGAAGTTCTGTGGCAAAGGAATTAATATTAACGCTTAACGCAAGTACCAATGAAGCGATTACACAAGTAAATCTTTTCACCAAAACCTCCTTCCCGGACAATCATCCTTTATACAATCAATTTAGCCAAGAACAATTTATATAAAAAAAGTTCATATTATATATCGGCATCTAAAGCTTATTTAAATACTCCACGCCCCGTTACAATATGTGCTGTTTCAAGCTAAATGTATCTTTCGAAATGTGAACTCTTTTCGGTCATACATGAATGCAAATTTCTTTGCCTGCATACTAAGATGCTCCTTCTATCATCTCTCCCACCTGATACCTTCCCGTAAAACTTTGGCAGGGTTACCGGCCGCAATAGCATTGGGAGGAATCACCTTGTTAACAAGGGACTGTGCACCCACAATACTTCCCGAGCCCACATCACTTCCCGAAAGAAGACATGCTCCCATTCCAAGCCAAACATGCTCTCCCGTCTTAATACACTCCTTGTGTGTTATAAGATTGCCGTCAGAATCAAATATCTTGTGACCGTCTCCGGCAACCATCTTCACGAACTGTGAAAACATATTATCTTTTCCAATCTCTATGGATGAAAAATGGCACCTTATTTCCGAACATCTGGCAATGGTAGTCTGAGCTCCGATAACAATCCGTCCCTGTAAACCAAACATTTCCGATAATCCCTGCAAGAGGGAATCTTTCTCCATAATTAATTCAGAGTTACAGATAAACATTAAATGGCTTCTCCAAGAAATTCGTGAATCACATATATTCATTTTCGAACTGTCCCGACATATAAGTGAACTCTCCGATTCCACAATGCTTTTGCCCCTCAAATAAATTGATGAGCCATTGGCAGCTGTTATTCTCACCTTTTTATTAAAATGCACGGTCTCATCTATTGAAACGACACTGTTTTCATCAACCTCAAGACTTACCACATCATTTATCATCCCGCTAAAAGCCGAATATTCCATCTATTCCCCC
>JAILPU010000076.1 GCA_024699395.1 Lachnospiraceae bacterium
TGTCCCACTACATATTCATCAAGAAACTTCTTTATTTCCTTTGGCTTATAAAGAGTTATGTCACCCTTTATCGCAGGTTTGTCCCCTGCATTGTCCAGCTCCTCATCCAAAATCTCGGCGCATACATCCACACATTCATCACAGATATACACATTGGAAGGTCCGGCGATGAGTTTTCTCACCTGACCCTGACTCTTTCCGCAAAAAGAACATTTTATATCACTGGGGCTTTTTGTTGCCATCTATACAAATCCTTCCTAAAATCGTTTTAAACTGCTGAATGTGATTCAATTACCTTGTCCACAAGGCCATACTCGCATGCTTCCGCTGCGGTCTTCCAGTTATCTCTCTCTGTATCCTCGCAGATGGTCTCATAGGGCTTTCCTGTATTTTCGGAAAGAATCCTGTTAAGTTTTTCCTTGGTTCTCAATATATGCTTTGCGGCAATCTCAATCTCAGTAGCCTGTCCCTGCGTTCCGCCTAAAGGCTGATGTATCATAATCTCCGCATTGGGAAGAGCATAACGCTTGCCCTTAGCACCCCCTGCAAGTAAGAATGCACCCATGCTGGCAGCCATTCCAATACATACGGTAGACACATCGCATTTAATATAATGCATTGTATCATATATAGCCATTCCCGCGGTTACGCTTCCTCCGGGGCTGTTTATATAAAGATGGATATCTTTCTCAGGATCTTCTGCCTCAAGAAAAAGAAGCTGTGCAACCACAAGACTTGCAGTAGTTTCATTTACTTCCTCTCCCAAAAAGATAATCCTGTCTTTTAACAATCTGGAATATATGTCATAGGATCTTTCACCTTTGCTGGTCTGCTCTATGACGTAAGGCACCAAACTCATTTTTACTCCTCCTGATATAAATAGTTTATAGATCGGGTAAACCCCACTTTTCAATCTTATCCTACTTATTTGCTATTTTCAATTCAAAAAGCCATATTTAATAAAAAATTAAGTAGGTTTTTATTCCTATTACATAAGAGAGCACCCCCGACAAAACAAATCGTCAAGAGTGCTCTCATATTATCCTCGTCTGCTTTATTTGTGATTACTTTTCAACAGCGCTGTCAACAACAAGCTCTACAGCCTTCTTTATGCAGATATCTTCCTTAACCTGCTTGTCACCGTTCTCACCGAGAAGCTCTTTAACCTTCTCAACCTCAAGCTGATAAGCCTCAGCCATTACCTTAACCTCAGACTCAAATTCCTCATCTGTTGCAGTAATGTTTTCAGCCTTAACAACAGCCTCAAGAACGAGACGTGACTGAATTCTCTTCATTGCCTGGGGCTTCATCTGCTCGATAAATGTATCCTCGTCGCTGCCCATGTACTGAAGGTACTGCTCAATGGAAAGACCCTGTGATCTGATTCTCTGAGCAAACTCGTCAAACATCTGACGCTGCTGAGTCTTAACCATTGCCTCGGGGATATCCATCTTGGCATCCTCGATAATGGAATCAATAACCGCATCTTCCTTGGCATTCTTAACATCGTCAGCCTTCTTCTGAAGAAGAGTCTTCTTAATATCTTCCTTGTACTCATCAAGAGTTTCGAATTCGGAAACCTCTGCAGCAAACTCATCGTTAACTTCAGGATATTCCTTGGTCTTGATGCCGTTTACGGTAACCTTGAACACCACAGGCTTACCTGCAAGCTCCTCAGCATGATAATCCTCGGGGAAAGTAACGTTAACGTCACATTCCTTACCGATTTCAGCGCCGATAAGAGCATCCTCAAAACCGGGAATGAAGGAATTGGAACCGATTGTAAGGGGATAATCCTTTCCTTTACCGCCCTCAAAAGCAACACCGTCAAGGAATCCTTCAAAATCGATTGTTGCAATATCTCCGGACTGTACTGCACGGTCGGTAACCTCAACAGTACGTGCGTTTTTCTCTTTCTCTCTGTCGATCTCTGCATTAACTTCTTCGTCAGAAACAGCGATCTCGATCTTGTCTACTTCAATACCTTTATATTTTCCCAATGTAACTTCGGGCTTAAGCGCTACAGTTGCTACGAACACGAAAGGCTTACCTGCGCCGATGGAAGTCACCTCAATATCAGGAGATGAAACAATCTCTTCGCCGCATTCATCGCATGCCTTTGAATACTCAGTGGGTATTATGGCATTGGCAGCATCATCATAAAAAACTTCCTCGCCATACATCTTCTCTATCATCTTACGGGGTGCTTTACCCTTACGGAATCCGGGAATGCTTATTCTTCCCTTATTTTTATTATAAGCACCTTCCACAGCCTTCTCGAATACGTCAGCCTCCACTTCAATGGTAAGCTTGGCCATGTTGTTCTCAAGTTTCTCTACCTTTACGCTCATTTCTTCCTCCGAAAAAATTATATCCTATGATTAATCACAACACTTTGCAAATTCTACCACACATATTTTAATAAATCAAGCCAAAAGATTACGGTCTGCAGATCAATACCTGGTTTCCCTTGTTACTCTTCCCGAAGAATCGTAATCAACCACAGCAGCCACCGAACCGTTGTAACGGTAAACAGTCATTCTCTTTATATTTCCGTTGCTGTAATAGGTAAATACCGCACGGAGATTACCCTTATTATCATAGGTAGTTCCTTTTGAAAGCTCTCCGCTTGAGTCTCTCTGGATATAGACCACCATATTGGAATCGGTGTAATAGATCCATTTTTCGCTTGATGTCTTATATCCCGATATACCGATATGAGCCTTCAGATTACCCTTGGAATCATAATTGATTATATCGGTAAGCTTTCCTGCGGAATCAAAGTTATTAATGCCGTAGCTTCCGTCTTTGCTATGCTCCTCAACCCTGATAAGCGTTCCGTTTGAGTTAAGGAGATTGATCAACAGTGTGCCGTCGGCATTCTTCCTGGACTTTTTGGTTATGTTTCCGTTTGCATCGTATTCCTCTACATATACCGAACCATTGCTTTCCGTTTCCGTCTTTCTTGTGATCTTACCGTTGGCATCATATTCATTAACGTAAACTGAACCGTCTGTACCGTAGTAGATCTTCCTGGAGACGGTCTTGTTGGGATTATACTCGTTTACGTAAGTCGCTCCTCCCTTAAAATACAACACCTCTCTCCTTAAGATTCCGTTCTCGTCATACTCGAACACCGATTCAACGGT
>JAILPU010000120.1 GCA_024699395.1 Lachnospiraceae bacterium
TATTTGCTCGTTCCTCTTAAAATATTTTTTAACTCTCCCTACGAAATCCAATAGGTTTTGTCTGCTGCCTGATATATTGAACCCAATTCCTCGGAAATGGTGTTTCCCTCAAAATCCTTGATGATTACTTTGTTATAAAACTTGTAATCATCTGTGGCACAGTCATTTTCATCATCCCAGCCTTCTTCAACCCAGGCTTCAATGTAAACTCGGTCATCTGTTATAAAAACTACCGTCTCAGGTCCTTCCATCGGAAATGATATTCTCTCAGGATAATAGCATCGGAATCCATTTTGATCTCCTTGACTGATTACATGAACCTTTTCGCCTACAATGCTGAGATTGTAGAGGCTCACTTCATCAGTACCAAACTCCGTTACTGCTTCCAATACACTCTTCGGAAAATACTTGTATAAAGTTACCTTCTTAAACTCATAATCAGCCTGCAGAAAATAATAATAGCCGTCGACATATGCAGGCCTACTGTATATCACATCGCGTTTCTGCTCGAAAGGTTTGTAAACATTCCCATTCTCAAAATCATAGAAGATTATCACAGAGCCTTGATAGCCACCACGCCGGGCATATTCTACAAGATCATATAAATCGGCAGTATCGGACATTGTATATGCAAGTCTGTCCTGACCTATTATTTTTTCAATGTAACGTCCATGAACTTCTTTAAATTTCCTAATCATTATTCAATCGTCCCGTAAGTTTGAGAAATCGGATATTATTACCAAAAAGTGCCTTTACGCAGCTTTTAAGCCAACATTCACCACACCGCTAAAAACAATTCTAAATGTATAATTCCCATAACATATATTTCAAAAAAGGCTCCACTCATCTCACAATCCATCAGCATTTGAGCATGTACTTTCGTTCAAATCAATATTTGACTATGGTTTTAATCGCATTCTTGTCGTTGCCAAGTTACCATCTTTCGCCAAAACGAGAAGAGAGACGTTTCCCCGACTCCCAAAAAAACACCACTAATTTTACAAGCTATTCCCATAGTTACACATAACTTACTTGTAATTAATGAACACAAGCCCAATCAAACATATAACAACTCCGGCCACCTTGTTCCATGTGAATGCTTCATGATACAAAAAGTACCCAACAGCAAGAAGCATTACCGCGAGTACTGCACTCTGTACGATAAATCCCGTGCTCACCTGCCAACCGGCTTTATATGCATAAATCCATCCCGTTTCCAATCCCACGATCACTATTCCCAGTACAAACGGAGCCCAGTTCAGTTTACCGAATTCTTTTGCCAAATTTTGGCTCTTACCAAGAATAAAATACAAAATTGCGCTGGCTATTGCACCCACAACGTAAGTAACCGTCAGCGATGCAAAGGGATTCATTTCTTTTGGCACTGACTTTGCACAGATTTGGTAAACCACGTTTGAAATAATCACCAATGCAATGGGCCATATATAATTGAACATATCATCATCCTCCGAATATATTTTACCCTTTATCATCAAAGATAATATACATCATCTCTTTAGACGTCACAACAAAGACCTCTCCTTAAGAAAGTTTCGAACGTCTTAAGAAGAGGCTAATTGAATTGAAAAACTTTTTCAAGAAAAATCTCAAAAAAATTTTGCTTATTAATTTTTATTATCCCACATTACAAATACTCCAATCCTGTCAAGTCGTCCCAGTCGCCATCCAAAACTTTTTGTAATAATCCATATGACATTCTGCATTTTATTATTTTACAAGCAAACATAACATCTTCGGAGGCACGGTCTACAGTCACAGAACGTGCCATTGGATCAAAAAATAATCTGTGCCTGTCTACTACTATTTCGGACTGCTCTTCTGAAGAAAGAGCCTCCATTATTTTTTCCTTGTCCTTTGGATGTTTCTGCACCCAAAGGACAAAATCCAATGATTGAATCATATCTTTAAAACCTCACTTCAGGTTATTCATTTTCAAACATTAAAAAGCTCTTATCATTCGCCTCCATTTAATTGGCTATGGAGCTTACTGTTCCTCTCCTTCCCCAAAGGCATAAAGTTCCAGCCCGGTTTTCTGAATAAGCACATCCAGAGAACGTATATTTCTACCGCAGTTCTTTATATCTTCACCAAAGAATGCACTTGCTCCCTCCGCAGTAATAGTCCGCGTTTTTTTGCCCCTTCACTTTGATAGATAAAAGTCACATGATCCAAATTTCCGATTAGTCCGACTATCACTCGACCAAAAGCATCCATATCCTGTTCTTTCTGAGAAAGCTCCTCTGCCGGAATCTCTTCCGATAGAAGGTCACGCGGGCCCAGTTTTCGCTCTTTTCATGCACCTCACCTATTTCCTTAAAGG
>JAILPU010000123.1 GCA_024699395.1 Lachnospiraceae bacterium
TTTCTTTTACCTTAATCTTTACTTTGTCAATAAGGGTCTTAATATCCGTAGCTGTGGCCTTATTATCATTTACGATAAGACCGCAATGCTTGGGACTGACCGTAGCTCCTCCCAATCTTTCTCCGGCAAGACCGCTTTTCATAATAAGCTCTCCCGCAAAATAACCTTCGGGTCTTTTAAAGGTACTTCCGGCAGAAGGGTATTCCAAGGGCTGCTTGTCCCTTCTTCTCTTATTGAAATCATCCATCAAAGCCTTTATCTCGTCCCTGTTACCGGGTTCAAGACTAAACTCTGCTTCCACCACTATAAAATCCCTGTTTTTTACGGCGCTGGTTCTGTATCCGAACTCCATTGTCTCGTTGTCTATCTCAAGGAGTTCTCCGTCATAGGACATACAGGTGACTTTTTTGATAACCTGTTTCATCTCACCGCCGTAGGCTCCGGCGTTCATGCACACCGCGCCTCCCACACATCCGGGGATACCTGCGGCAAATTCCATACCCTTTAATCCGGCTTCGCAGGCTTTTCTTGATACAAGGGTTAATCTGGCACCGGCTTCGGCCTTTATGGTATTGCCCGATACCTCTATCCTGCTAATTTTATCGGACAGATTTAATATAACACCACTTACACCCTTATCGGATACCAGTATATTGCTCCCGTTTCCCATTACAAAAAAGGGAATGCCGACGGCTTTTAAATATCCCAGCACCTTTTTTAACTGCTGTGCATCTTCTATCTCCACAAAACAGTCCGCCGGTCCCCCCACCTTAAAGGTGGTATGACGGCTTAAGGGCTCATTCAATAACAGATTACTTTCAGGCACCAGAGATTTCAGTGCTTCATAAACGGCATTAGATAACATTTGGTCTACCTTCTCGATCTATTTGTTGAGTATAAGACCTGCCGCACCTATGATACCTGCGTCATTTCCCAGAGTCGCGAGGGCGAATTTGGTATTGCGGCATGCGTTGATGGTATTCTTTTTAAACTCATCAACCACATAATCGAGAAGAACACTGCCTGCCTTTGAAACTCCTCCTCCGATAACAAATATCTCGGGATTGATTACGCTTGCAAGACTTCCCAAACCTTTTCCCAGGATGCGACCAAACTCGGTAGCCACTTCCTTACATACCGCATCGTTATTTTTAACTCCGTCAAATACGGTCTTTGCGGATATATCATCTTTTCTCAAAACCGAAGGAGCATCGTCCTTGGCAAGTCTTCTCTTGGCAAGTCTTACAATACCTGTAGCGGAGGCATACATCTCAAGACAACCCTTAAGACCGCAACCGCAGCTTTCTGTCTCATCGGGATTTACACAGATATGGCCGATCTCTCCACCTGCTCCTGTTGCTCCCGCAAGGATATTTCCGTCTATAATAATTCCGCCGCCTACGCCTGTTCCGAGAGTTACCATGCACACGCTGGTATATCCCTTTGCACCGCCGGCCCACATCTCACCGTAGCCTGCAACATTGGCATCGTTGGCAACAACTGTTTTCAAACCACCCATAAGGTCGGAAAGTTCTTTTCTGATATCCTTTTCAACCCAGCCGAGATTGGCTGCATTTCCCACAAGCTTTCCTTCACTGTCGATGGCTCCGGGAACGCCAACACCAACACCTTCAATATCTTCGCTTGTAAGGCCTTCCTCCTCCATCTTTTTCTTCAATGAAGCTGCTATATCGGGAAGAATCTTTTCCCCGTTATTATCCTTGGTTGTAACAATATCCCACTTTGATACAAGAGTTCCGTCCTTTTCAAAAAGGCCCATCTTTACTGTGGTTCCGCCTATATCAACACCAAATGCATACTTTTTCATAATGTCCTCCGTTAATCCTGTTTTTTATTAAAATTAGCCTGCACTCTCTCGTAGAGTACCTTTGCTGCATTATAGCCCATCTTCTTCTGTCTGTGATTAACCGCCGCAGACTCGCAAATAACCGCAAGGTTTCTTCCGGGACGGATGGGAAGGGTATGGCACACTACCTTGTTGCCAAGATATTCCGTGTAATTATCCTCAAGGCCTATTCTGTCGTATTCCTTTTCCTTGTCCCATTCCTCAAGTCTGATAACAAGGTCTATCTGCTGGGTATCCTTTACGCTTGAAGCACCGAAAAGCGCCTTCACGTCCACGATACCTATACCTCTTAACTCAATAAAATGCTTGGTAACTTCGGGAGCGGAGCCGATAAGAGTATCATCACTTACCTTTCGTATCTCAACGGCATCATCCGTAACAAGACGGTGTCCTCTCTTTATAAGTTCCAGCGCTGCTTCGGATTTACCGATTCCGCTCTCACCTGTGATAAGAACTCCCTCACCGTAAACATCCACCAGTACTCCGTGCACGGAAATGCAGGGTGCCAGCTTAACATTCAGCCATCTGATTATCTCCGCTTCAAAGCTGGATGTGGTTTTCTTGGTACCCAGAATAGGGGTATTGTATTTTACAGCCGTCTCGGTGAAAATCTCGTCGGGAATCATTTCACGGCAAAATACCACCGCAGGGATGTTATAGGAAAAGAACTTGTCATATACTTCTCTTTTGGCTTCATCAGACAATGTTGCCATATAAGAATATTCCACGAATCCTATAATCTGGATTCTGGTGGGATCAAAATGCTGGAAATATCCGGTCATCTGAAGCGCCGGTCTGTTGATATCGGGAAGAGTAAGCTCAACATGAGTGACATCCACATCCGGAGTCAGATTGGTAAGCTTCATTTTCTCTATCACCTGTGTAAGTGGTACTCCTGCCATATTATCCTCTTTTCCGCGCCTTATGCGCTTGCTTTAAACAACATTTTATCACAAGGATTTTTCCTTTTAAAGATAAATATATCATTCCGAGAAGAAGGTTACTATAGCCTCAGCACATCTTTGGTCAATCTTACCGATGGCCGAAAGCTCCTCAAGGGACGCTTTTTTTATCTCATCTATGGAGCCGAAGGCCTTCATAAGAGCCTTTCTTCTTGCGGGTCCCACTCCCGGAATGTCGTCCAGAACCGACTTTACCTGACTCTTTTGTCTTAAAGATCTGTGATATTCTATGGCAAATCTGTGGGCCTCATCCTGAATCCTGGTTACCAGCTTAAAGCCCTCACTCCCGGTGTTTATGGGAACTTCCACATTGTTGTAATAAATTCCCCTTGTTCTGTGATTATCATCCTTCACCATTCCGCAGACGGGAATGGAGAGTTTTAGTTCATTCAAAACTTCAAGAGCGATATTCACCTGACCTCTTCCGCCGTCCATAAGTATAAGATCCGGGAGTCTGGAAAATCCCCCTTCGCATTCGGGATTTTGGTTTTCTTCAATACCTCTTTTAAGTCTTCTGGTAAGCACCTCTTTCATGGAAGCGTAATCATCCGCTCCCGAAACTGTTTTTATCTTAAATTTCCTGTAATCGCTTCTCTTGGGTCTTCCCTTTTCAAATACCACCATAGAACCCACATTTTCAAAACCGCTGGTATTTGATATGTCAAAAGCTTCCATTCTGTCGGCACATTCAAGTCCCAAAAGCTCGCATATTTCACTGACGGCACCTGTGGTCCTGGCCTCTTCTCTCTTTATTTTCTCCCTGTCCAAACTAAGGATTACTTTGGCATTTGCCTCGGCCATAAGAATAAGTTTTTCCTTTTTCCCGATTTTGGGAGTGGTCACATTTACCTTTGCACTTCTTTTGTCGGAAAGCCAGTTCTCTATTACTTCTCTGTCCTCGGGCTCGTACTGCACAAGAAGCTCTCCCGGGATAAAGGAGGTGCCCCCGTAAAACTGTTTTATAAAATCCCCCATAAGTTCGGAGCATTTATCAGGTGACACATTAGTCATATAATAATGCTCACGCCCCAGAATCTTTCCGTCCCTTTCAAAAAATACCACCACAACCGCTTCGTGGCCTTCTGCGTACAATGCGATAATATCCTTATCCTCTTTGCCGGAATCGGTTATCTTCTGTTTTTGGGCAACACTTTTTACACTGTTGTAAAGATCTCTGTATCTCGCCGCCTCCTCAAATTCCATCTCATCGGAGGCTTTCTTCATCTTGTCGTACAACTCTTCAGTTATGGCTTTATGTTTTCCATTCAAAAAATCAAGAGTTTTTCCCACAGCCTCGTTATATGTTTCTTTGGTTACTGCCCCTACACAGGGAGCGGAACATTTCCCTATATGCTGGTTAAGGCAGGACCTCTTCTCAAGTTTTTGTGAAGAAACAGCCCTGTTACAGGTTCTCAAGCCGAAGACCCTGTTTAAAAGATCGATGGTATCCTTCACGGCCTGGGAAGAACTGTAGGGGCCGAAATACCTGGCGTTGTCCTTTTTAACATTTCTTGTAATCAGTAGCCTTGGAAATTCCTCATTGACAGTCACTTTAATGAAGGGATAGGTTTTATCATCCCTCAAAAGTGTGTTGTACTTGGGGAGATGCTCCTTAATAAGATTGTTTTCAAGGACTAAAGCCTCCAACTCCGTGTCGGTTACTATATATTCAAAATACGCGATCTGCCGCACCATCTGATCTATGAAAACACCACGGCCGATATTTTCACGAAAATAAGACCTTACCCTGTTGTAGAGATTCTTGGCCTTTCCCACATAGAGTATGACATCATCTTTGTCGTGCATTATATATACCCCGGGACAGTGGGGCAACTTTTTTAATTCCCGGTCAAAATCAAACATTTTTCCCTCGGCTTTTTCTTATACAAAAGCTGCCACTAACGTGACAGCTTCTGTTTATTTGTTGCTTTCTTTACTGTTTTTATAAAGTACCTTTTGAAAATCTTCCCACAGGCTTGGGCGTGTCCCCGGCGTTATTTGAGTCATCGGCATTGTTCGAATTGTCGTTGTTGTTAGCACCGTCTTGGTTATTCGAATTGTCGGCGCTTCCTGTGTTCGTGGCGATGTCGACGTTTCCTGCCTTGTCTATGCTGTTCGCGTTGTCTGTGTTCGCAGAATTGTCGGCATTGTTCGCATCGCCGGTATTGTTTGCAACGTTACCGCTCATTTCACCAACACCTGTATTATTTCCAAACCCGAACGTACTATCTGGTCCGTTTGTATTACCGTTGTCTACCCCGTTCGAAGTGTCAAAACTGTTCATGGAACCGGTATTTTGGGCCATATCGTTACCGTTCATATTACCGAATCCGCTTGAACTGCCGGCATTATTACCATTCCCGAAATTATTGGTGTATCCGGAATTACTCATATTACTTCCATTGCCTGCGTCGGCATTATTAACTGTGCCTCCCGGATTAAATGCAGTATCGGAATTGTTCGTGGCACCGTCGTTACCTGCGTTGTTCGCATTATTCGTGGCACCGGCGTTACCTGCGTTGTTCGCATTATTCATGGCACCGTCGTTACCTGCGTTGTTCGCATTATTCATGGCACCGGCGTTACCTGCGTTATATGCATTATTCATGGCGCCGTCATTACCTGCATTATTTGCGTCGCCGGTACTCTCAGTTTTTTTCTCTTCCTCAGGCTCAGGCAAACCCTTCTCTTTCCTGAAGATAGCCATAAACTCCTTGCCGGTTATGGTTTCCTTCTCGATAAGGAAATCCGCAAGCTTGTCCATAAGCTCTCTGTTTTCTCTTAAAAGACCAAGGGCTTCCTCGTAACAGCCCTTTATGATGGATACAACCTCGTCGTCTATCTCGGCGGCAGTCTTATCGGAACAGGTTAACTCCGTTCTTCCCTCAAGATACTGGCTCTCCACAGTGGCAAGACCCACAAGACCGAATCTGTCACTCATTCCGTAACGGGTTATCATATTTCTTGCAATGGCTGTAGCCTTCTCAATATCATTGGCCGCTCCCGTGGTAACCGTATCGAATACAATCTCCTCAGCGGCACGACCGCCCACAAGGCCTACCATCATATCGTGGAGCTCAGCCTTGGAGTTAAGATATTTTTCCTCCTCGGGCACCTGCATTACATAACCCAATGCTCCCATTGTCCTGGGAACAATAGTGATTTTCTGCACAGGCTCGGAATTTTTCTGAAGGGCACTTATAAGGGCATGACCCACCTCGTGGTAGGATACAATCTTACGCTCCTCTTTGCTCATAATGCGGTCCTTCTTTTCTTTTCCCACAAGAACCACCTCAACAGCAGAGAAAAGATCCTTCTGGCTCACATATTCGCGGCCTTCTTTGACCGCATTGATAGCGGCTTCATTTATCATATTGGCAAGATCGGAACCCACGGCGCCGCTGGTAGCAAGAGCAATGGCATCCAGATCCACCGATTCATCCATCTTGACGTCCTTGGCATGAACCTTAAGTATCTCAACTCTTCCCTTAAGATCCGGCTTATCAACTATGATACGTCTGTCAAAACGACCGGGACGAAGAAGGGCCTTATCAAGAATCTCAGGTCTGTTGGTGGCTCCCAAAATAAGAATACCCTTTGAAGTATCAAAACCATCCATCTCGGAAAGAAGCTGGTTAAGGGTCTGCTCACGCTCCTCATTGCCCACGCCGTATTTGTTGTCTCTGCTTCGTCCGATGGCGTCTATCTCATCGATAAAAATGATACAGGGGGCGTTTTTATTGGCCTCCTTAAAGAGGTCTCTCACACGGGACGCACCCACACCCACATAAAGCTCTATAAAATCAGAACCGGTCAATGAGAAAAAGGGCACATGAGCCTCACCGGCCACTGCTTTTGCAAGGAGTGTCTTACCTGTTCCGGGAGGTCCCACAAGAAGGGCACCCTTGGGAAGCTTGGCACCTATCTTGGAATACTTTTGGGGATTATGAAGGAAATCCACAACCTCCACCAAGGATTCCTTGGCCTCGTCTTCACCTGCAACATCCTTAAAAGTAACTCCCGTCTCCTTCTGAACATATACCTTGGCGTTACTTTTTCCAACGCCCATGGGTCCGCCGGAGCCGCTCATTTTTCTGAAAAGCATGGAGCCCAATCCCCAGACAATGGCAATGGGAAGAATTATTGTTATAAGGATCTCCATCCAGAAGCTGTTGGACACTATTCTCTTGGCCACCACATCATGTTCCACCAGCTTGGCCAAAAGATCCTCATCCTCTATCATCTTGGTTGTATATGCTTTGGAAGTCGCCTGGGCTCCGAAATTGTAGATACTAAAGGCATTATAATTGTCCTTCTCCTCGTCCTCTTTCAAGGTGTATCGTATCTCGGATGAATCGTACCTTATCTCCACCTCTTTGACATTGCCCTTGTCAAGTTCCTTCAAAAAATCGGTATAGGGCTTCTCGGTAAAACCGCCGGCATTACCGGTAACCGTGGAGTAAAGCGAATACATAACAAAGATTCCCATAATACAGACAAAAAACAGGAGAAAATAGTTGGGTTTCGGCTGTTTATTGTTGTTATTTCTGTTATTATCCATTGAACTTTTCCTCTTTAATCTGATAGTAAGTTATACTTTTAACATTATATTACAAAAAATAAAGATTTCATACTTAAAAATCCTTAAAAAATCCTAAAAAAAATCGCGAAAATCATTGAATTTTTAATGGCTATTTGTTATTATTCTTATGTTTTTTTGATAATTCTACGTGATTGGGAAGGTTTCAAAATGGTAAAAATAGGTTTTGACAACGATAAATATCTGAAATTGCAGTCGGAAAAGATCAGAGAAAGGATCAACACCTTCGGAGGAAAGCTTTATTTGGAATTCGGCGGTAAATTGTTTGACGATTACCACGCATCCCGCGTTCTTCCCGGTTTCAAGCCCGACAGTAAGATTAACATGCTGGCCAACTTAAAGGACCAGGCGGAAATTGTTATAGCCATCAACTCCGCAGACATTGAAAAAAATAAAGTCCGCGGCGATTTGGGTATCACCTACGACCTTGACGTACTTCGTCTTATAGACGCCTTCAGAGGTTACGGCCTCTACGTGGGAAGCGTTGTTCTCACCAGATTTGCAGGTCAGCCCAGCGCAATTGCTTATCAGAAAAAACTTGAATCCCTGGGAATGAAAGTATACAGACATTATCCCATTCCCGGATATCCTTCCAACATTCCCTTTATCGTAAGCGACGACGGTTACGGTAAAAACGAGTATATAGAAACCACAAGAAGTCTTATAGTGGTAACAGCACCGGGACCCGGTTCGGGAAAAATGGCCACCTGCCTCTCCCAGCTTTACCATGAATATAAAAGAGATATTCCCGCAGGTTACGCTAAGTTCGAGACCTTCCCCATTTGGAATATTCCTCTTAAGCACCCCGTTAACCTGGCTTACGAGGCAGCCACAGCCGACCTTAACGATGTGAACATGATCGATCCTTTCCATCTTGAGGCATACGGCGAAACCACCATCAACTACAACAGAGATGTGGAGATTTTCCCTGTGCTCAATGCCATGTTTGAAAAGATCATGGGATGCTCCCCTTATAAATCTCCCACTGACATGGGTGTCAACATGGCAGGTCATTGTATCATCGATGACGATGCCACCAAGTACGCTTCCTGTCAGGAGATAATCCGCCGCTACTACAATACAATGGTGGAAGTAAGAAGAGGAAATGCGGATAACGAGCAGGTTATCAAGCTTGAACTTCTTATGAAGCAGGCGGGCATTTCTGTTAGTGACAGGCATGTCATAACCGCCGCAAATGTAAAAGCTGAAGCCACAGGGGAACCTGCTGCCGCAATGGAACTTCCCGACGGTTCAATCGTAACAGGAAAGACCAGCGAGCTTTTGGGTGCTTCGAGTGCGATGCTCTTAAATGCGTTAAAGGCACTGGCAAACATCGACGATTCCGTGGAACTTATATCCCCTCAGGCAATCGAACCCATTCAAAGCCTTAAGATCAACCACCTTGGCAACCGCAATCCCAGACTTCATACCGATGAAGTACTCATTGCCCTTTCCATCTGTGCTTCCACAGACAAGAATGCCAAGCTTGCAATGGATCAGCTTGAAAAGCTTAAGGGTTGCGATGTTCACTCCAGCGTTATTCTTTCACAGGTTGATATGAATGTATTCCGTAAACTCGGAGTTAACCTCACCTGCGAGCCCGTATATCAGAACAAGGCATTGTATCATAGATAAATTAACAAGGCAGATAAAATCATCGATTTTATCTGCCTTATATTTGTGTATCTTATTAATTTGTATGTCTTACTGATTTGTATATCCCACGGATTTGCATCTCGCTAATTTATACATCCCGTGAATATGTATATCTCTGAGAATCTGCGGTGGCTACCTTCTTATAATGTACTTACATATGGGGTTTCCTATGGAAGAAAATCGCTCCTCATACTCCGTCATTACATTTTCCACCATTAATTTTTCATCCGAATGAAGATCATAGGTAATAACATCCGCTTTCCATCCGGCAAAGTCTAATTCCTCGACTCCGAAATCGAAAAGGTCTCTGTTATCTGTTTTAAATTCTATGATTCCATCAGATTTAAGGATAGAATCGTATCTTTTGAGAAACTGCCTTGAGCAGAGACGCCTTTTGGCATGTCGGTCCTTGGGCCAGGGATCCGAAAAGTTAAGGTATATTCTGTCCACCTCACCCGGTGCAAAAACCCTGTCCACATCTTCGGCATCCATTCTGATAAATCTAAGATTCGGCAATTCACACTCCTCCATCTTTTGAATGGCTCTTAATAAAACGGAGGAATATTTTTCTATTCCCACATAATTGATATCCGGATTAAGTCCGGCAAGCTCGTAAATAAATCTTCCTTTTCCCATCCCTATCTCAACTCTAACGGGATTGTCATTACCGAATATCTCTTTCCACTTCCCGGGGCAGTCGAAAATAACATCCTCGCTGACCACAAATTTGCTTTCCTGTATATTTTCCCTTGCCCCGGGTATATTTCTAAGACGCATAACGATTCTCCCAAAATTTAGATCTTACAGCCTTTAGCGGGCTGTTTTTACTTATTTGCCTCAGTTGTCTGAGTCACGTTATTTTTGACTTCCTTGGCTACTTCTCTTACAACCTCTTTTTCAAGGCCGGTAACATTAATGTTCTTGTTGACCACTGCATCGTAAGTCTGTGCCTTCATAACCTCTTTGAGGTCGAAACCTGTAGTCTCTTTGACTGACTCAATGACTTTGGCCATAACCGCAGGTGCATATCCGCCTACGCCTGCAACACCTGACTCACCGTTACCCGAATCGATAACGGTAACCTTGTCGATAGATGCAATAGGAGCAGCAATCTCTTTTGCGATAGCGGGAAGCTGTTTGATGATCATCTCGGTGATAGCGGCATTGTTATACTTTGCGTATGCCTCTGCCTTCTTCTCCATAGCTTCTGCCTCAGCCACACCTTTTGCCTGGATAGCTTCAGCTTCCGCACGACCTACAGCTGCAATACCGGCAGCCTCTTTTTCCTTGGCGTATACTGCTGCATCAGCCTGAGCTTTAACGGCCTCAGCCTGTTTTTCCTGCTCGTACTTGCGGGCATCTGCCTCTCTCTGTCTCTCGATAAGAGTAGCCTCAGCTTCCTGCTGACGACGATACTTGTCAGCGTCGGCTTTCTTTCTAACCTCTGCATTAAGAACCTGTTCCTTAACATCTGCTTCTCTCTGCTTAAGCTCTGTCTCTCTCTCCTGACGGGCAATATCCGCATTGGCTCTTGTGACCTCAATGGTCTTTCTCTGTTCCTCTTTCTGGATTTCGTAAGCGGCATCAGCCACAGCCTTCTTGGTATCGGCTTCCTGCTTAAGTTCGGACTGTTTAATCCAGAGTTCGTTCTGCTTGGTAGCTATCTCAGTCTGAGATTTAACCTGCTCGTCATTGGCAGCTTTATCAGCCTGAGCCTGAGCGATCTTAATATCTCTCTCAGATTCTGCTCTTGAAATAGCAGCTGCTTTCTGAATACGAACCACGTTATCCACACCGAGGTTCTCGATAACATGATTGTCATCTACGAAATTCTGCACATTGAAGCTGGTAATCACAAGTCCCATTGCTTCAAGATCGGGATCGGCATTTTCCTTAACAAGTACAGCAAATTTCTGTCTGTCGGAAACCATCTCTTCAAGATGCATCTTACCTACGATCTCACGCACATTACCTTCAAGCACTTCTCTTGCAACAGCTGCAATATAATCGGGTTTCTTGTTTAAGAAGTTCTTGGACGCCTTCTTAATAAGCTCCGGTGTGTGACCGATCTGCACATTGACTGTGGCATCCACCATGATATTGATGTAGTCGGCTGTGGGAACTGCTGAACTTGTCTTAACATCAATGGGTATCAACTGGAGTTTCAATACGTCTTTCTTTTCAAAGAAGGGAATCTTTACTCCCGCTCTACCGATAAGATACCTGGGCTCCTTATGAAGTCCCGTAATGATAAATGCTTCGTCGGTTGATGCTTTCACATAACCTGTGATGAAGATGATGATTACAAGAAGTAACACCAATCCTCCTAAAATTAATGCTTTGGTCATATAATCCATACAATCCTCTCTTTCTGCCTTTTGGGCGTTAGGTATTTCGGTGCGGTAAATCATAGTATAAAAAAGACTTTTACCGCAACCACTTAGTTACAGTAAAAGTCTTGCCTTCTAACTTGATACGGGCTTAATCCCCTAAGCCGGGTGACGATTTCAAGCCGGGCGCCATGGACACCTTTGGGCTACTCCCTTTCACTTGAAAAGAATTATATACAGTTTATAATTCCCTGTCAAGGAAAATCTACGCACGAGGGCTTACTGTGCTTCCTCTGTACTGTTTCTTTGATTATAAATCGTAATTTTCTTGGAACACAATTCATAAAACTTGTTAATCAGTACAGATCCCACAAGACAAACAGCAACGAAAATTATATAACATACAATAGCATTATTGGGTTTATAAATAAGCTTTGCTACAGCGCCGAAGTAAAAAATGTAAAACGTATGAGTATAGTACATATTGCTGCTGTTTTTACCAAGAAAGCCCAGTCCTTTACGTGTTACTCTTGAATATCCGAATAATTCAAATAAAGCCGTAACAAATAAGGGCACCAACACATAATCCATTGCCATGCCGTATCTGTAAATAAACACTGCAACGATAACCAGGATTGAAAGACCCTTTCTTGCCATAAGAGGCAAATCATGGAGCCAGCCTATTACTCTGTCCAACAGATTGTATTTTGAAAACACAATCCCCATAAAGACAGTAGCCATATTACCGTGATTTTGAAAAATAAGAGCTATATCATCTTTTAAAACACCACTGAATGTCTCTATTGATCCCAGAGCATACAATAACCTGAGGAGAATTATAAAAACAACAATACCCAGTATTTCCTTGTAATATGAATCGTTTTTTTCAAATACACGGATGAATATAAGTCCCAGGAAAACTGCCTTAACATAAAAGATAAAGAACCACCATTCGGAATTATACGTGTAGTTTATACCTATGAGGTTTAAGATAAAACCCTTAAATTCGAAGTGTGAATAAACATTATTTATATAATTTGCATTCGCATGGGGTGCCTGATTGCCAAAAAAGATAAAACCAATGGGGATGAAAATAAAGAAAATCTTCCAGTAATTTTTGTACAACGTCAGTAATTTGTTTGTAAAGAAATGGGGTTTTTTATAGCACTTGTATATCGAGTAACCTCCCAAAAATGCAAACAGGGAAACACAGAAATTACCGAATTTGGAAATGCCATATGACAAGGATGTTCCGTTAAAACTGATAAATGTCTTAAATGCCGTTCCATAGGGATAATTGTCCGGAGAAACAAGCAAATGATGGAACAACATCAATAGTATGGCAACTCCTTTGATAATTCTTGTATCTTCCGCCGAAAAACTGTGTTTACTTTCCATTGATATAACATGCCCCTTCATATTTTCAAAAATTTAAGCCCATATGCTGTATCATATCACATTTAAACAAAACATAACATAAAAAAATCCGAGGGAGTTTTTGTGTCATTTTGCGTTGCTGATTGTAGACGAGCTATGTATCTGCGAGTGACGTGATTGCATGCGAGTGACGTGATTGCATGCAAGTGACGTGATTGCATGCGAGTTACGCGCTGTGTCGGTGGGCGTATATATTTCTCGGGACGCTCCCGCTTGGTATTAAACGTAGCGGTACTAAGCGATCAAAGTACGATTGCCAAGTACCGACGTTTAATAAGGCCCTCGAAATACACCACGCCCGCCTCGCGCGCTGTGGACCGATGATTACATATCAGCATTTCAGCATATCCTGCATTTACAAAAAAATCAAGAAAAGGCGCCGGAAATCGGCGCCTTTTGGTGTGCTCAATCTTTTCGGTCATCCTCGATTAATTTATGACCCTTCTTATGGTAACGATGGACTTGTATGTAGCGTTGCTTACCTTGATTCCCGTCTTAACGCTGCTGGCATGAACAATCTTGCCGTCTCCGATGTAAAGACCCACATGACCGGAGTAGCATACCAAATCCCCGGGCTGGGCTTCACTGAGTGAAACTCCCGTACCTACACTTTGCTGCTCAAAGGAAGTCCTGGGAAGGTTGTATCCGAAGTCCTTGTATACTCTGTAAGTAAATCCGGAGCAATCGGTTCCGGAAGTAAGACTGGTTCCGCCGTAAACATAAGCGTTACCAATAAACTGACATGCATACTTGGCAATCTGCTTGCCGGTAGAGGAACCGGAAGCGGAATCTATGGTTCCGGTGTAGCTTGTCTTGGCATAATTGGTGTTCATATTGGTCTGGACCTTAGCTTTTGCAGCTTCCTGCGCTTCCAGATTCTTAAGAGTCTTTTGCTCCTGCTTAAGCTTTTTCTGAGCGGCACTTGCCTCGGCCTTGGCCTTTGCGATTTCCGCATCGTAATTGTCGGATTCTCTCTTCTTTCTGGCAAGAAGCACATCAAGCTCGGCCTTTGCGGACTCGAGAGCTTTTTTGTCCTCCTCAAGAGTATTCTTGGCAGCCTCAAGCTGCTCCTTCTCCATTACAAGCGTATCCCAAAGTTCGTGGATTTTGTTTCTGTTATCCACATATTCGTTATACTTGTTTCTGTCGTACTCGTAAATCTTTTCAACAAAATCAAGTCTGTTGAGAACAGCGCTCATGCCTTCCCCTGTAAAAATAAGGTCCGCATAACC
>JAILPU010000134.1 GCA_024699395.1 Lachnospiraceae bacterium
CAATCAATCGGTCAAACTAACGATTGCCCGATATTCATTTTATTTTTAAAACGCCACAATAATAAGGGTTTCGTTATTGTAGGTGTTGTAAACCTTCCCGGTTTTGCTTCCTTTTACCGGTCCGAATTCACCTGCGGAATAAAATCCCAGAAGATTCATATTGGGTGAAAGGAGTCCTTTGTAACCGTTACTTTCAGCCTTTTGATCGCCCACGATCACAGCGTATCTGGCAATACAGGATGTACACAAAATCGTACTGTATTCGTACCCATCAGAGCCGTTTATTTCTTCAACCAGCTCCGAAAAAGCTTTTTTAACGCTTTCCTGAACTCCCGCCTTGGAGAGGGCTCCCCTTGTGAGCTTGCAACCGTTGGGTATATTACCCAAAAACATTGCCATTCCCTCTTCCTCGTAGAGATCCTCCAGTGTCCTTACCACCTCTATCTCATCGTCATCCTTTTGAATACTGCACACGAAAGGTGAACACAGGTATTTCATGTAGGATTCGGATTCATCGGGAAGGATACCGTATTCGTTAAAGGCATCCACCACGGGACGTCCGTTTATCTCATATACCGTTCTTCCCATGGAATTGGTGACCAATACAGGATTCCCAAGAGTAGTTAACATGGAATGTTCAATCCTGAGTATGGGTTTAATATTGCCGGTTATTGCAATATATGCAACGCCCCAAGAGAAAGTCCTGCCGTTTGTAAATACCCTTGTCTCTTCATTGGAGGTATTATCGGTGGCACATCCCCCTACCAAAAGAGCTCCCTCCGACGTTTCGTCAAAACATTCCACAACCTGGTCCGGTGCCAGAAGTATTCCCGCATTTACAAGGGAATAGATAAGTTTTACTTCTCCACCCAACTCCTCTTTGGTTCTTAAGAATGCATCCCTTATCCTCTTTCTGTCATCCACTCCCATAAACTGCCCGCTGGTACCTACCCCGAAGGTACAGTCGTCAGCAGTCAGGATTAAGAGGGATACACCCATATTAACGCAGCCGTTAGGTTTGTCAAGGGTAGCTATTGCTGTACATCCTATAAAAGGAAAATCAAACCGCTCGGAAAAAACATCCACCATCTCCTCACAGTCAAGATCATAATTGCATATGATGATACCGCAGGAATTTTTTAATAATTCACCCTGCTCTTCAATCTGCTCCAAAAGTTCGTCGCAAGCTATATCAAAATCATCCATTTCCTCAGTAAAAGCATAATAAGATTTCATAGATAATCCTCCCGAAACTCTGAATTTTTGACTTCATCTATGATTGGGACACATGTGAAGTTTTTAATCCCGGTTCGAAACCCTGACCTTATAATAATCAATTGATGGGTTCTATATATTCCGGCGGCAAAAAGTTCCTCAAAACTTCATCAAGCTTTGTTATCTCTATGGGCTTTGCCAAAAATTCATTAAACCCCTTTGATTGATACTCCTCCCTGCTGCCCGACAAAGCATTTGCTGTAAGTGCGATAATAACCCTTTTATCTCCGTCGGGAAGTTCTCTTATCTTCTGGGTTGCCTCAACGCCGTCCATAACCGGCATCAAATGATCCATAAAGATTATGTCATAATGATTATCCTTACATTTATCAATGGCTTCCTGTCCTCCGGAAGCAAATGTCATCTGCATATTGTAGGGGCGCATAAGACCTCTTGCCACCTTGAGATTAACCAGGCTGTCGTCAACCACAAGTATCTGTGCCTTGGGCGCCTTAAAGTCAATGGCAAATACCGTAGGCTTTGATACACCGGCAACCGCTTCCTTATAATCTCCCACGGGAGTCTTGTCAAATACCTTAAGCTTTAAGAAGAAGGAGAATACCGATCCCTTGCCGTATTCGCTATCCACCGTTATATCCCCGGACATCATCCGGGTAAGGCGCTGACAAATGGCAAGTCCCAGGCCCGTTCCTTCTTTTGTCCTGTTTCTCTTGGTATCCACCTGTGAAAAGCTTGAAAACAATTTTTGCAAATCTTCGGGTTTTATTCCTATTCCCGTATCCTTTACGGCTACTCTTAACAATACCTCGTCATGGCTTTCATCCGGCCATTCCGGCCACAGTTTTAATGTAATAAAACCGGTTTCGGTAAATTTCGCCGCATTGTTAAGGAGATTTATCATTATCTGCTTAACTCTTATATCATCACCTATCAAACCCTTGGGAAGGTTCTCATCCACTTCGAGAACAAGTCCCACATCTTTGTCCTTTATCCTGAATTTGATAAGGTTGGATACATCATTTACTATCTCCACAATATTAAACTGCACGGGAACCAGTTCCATCTTTCCTGCTTCTATCTTGGAGAAGTCCAGTATATCATTGATTATGGATAAAAGCTGTTCCGATGCCCTCTTTATCTGCTGGGCGTTTTCTCTTGCACCCTCATCAGTGGAGTCTCTTAAGATAAATTCGCTCATACCCACTATGGCGTTCATGGGTGTTCTTATCTCATGAGACATATTGGCCAAAAAGTCGCTCTTTGCTTTGGTGGCGCTTTCAGCCTGTTCCTTGGCCTGTACAAGTTTGGTAACATCCTGTCCAAGTATCAGGACTCTTTTTATATCTGTTTCCTCATCTATTGCGGGAACCGCCCTTATACTGTAGACCTTCGGCTCACCCTTTATCTCTATCTTAAGGTCGGCCTGAAATTCCTTCCTGTCTGTCAGTACTTTCTTGCACATCTCATCAATGGTTAATCCCCCAAATGCTCCTTCGCATCCGAGATAACTTGCCAATTGATTCAACGTAAGATAATGGTGCATATCAAAATGTCTGGTGGTCATAAGGATATTGCCTTCCTCATCCGCCAGAACAAACAGGCCCGGAGAATTGTTCAAAATCGCATAGGTATACATCAGCTGTTTTCTCTTCTCAACCTCAGTCTCATCTCTTAATTTGCTGAGCTGATCGTTAACTGAAGAAAGCAGCCGCATCTCATCCTGAAGCCTTTGTAACTTGCGTTCCAAACGCCTGTTGGCAGTCTCTAATTCTTTAATTCTGTCGTTAGCTTCCTCTCCCATATGTGTACCCGCTTTTTGAAGACCAGTTAAACGTAAGTTTACTGATATTGTACATCTTTTGGTTGAAAATTGCTATTATTTTTGTGTAATTTTTTCATTTTTCAATCATTTGTTAATATTTCACCTGTTTAATTGATTTCAACCCAAGCCTATGAATGGTGTTTGCAACGTTCTTGCTCCGGACGTGGTTTGATTATGCATTATTTTCAATACGCATAAATAACGTATCGTTAGAGTTACGTTTCATTACATAGAACGTTGGGGAACAATTTCTATGGACTGATTTCTGTTGAGTAATTTCTATGCACAAATAAGAAAGGACAGCCGTTTAACCGACTGCCCTTTCTTATTTGTGCATAAGGGGAAAGCTCAATGAGCGATTATCTGTTCTTTCTTCTTGTGGTAACGTCAAATGCAACAGCAAGGATAAAGATTATACCCTTGACAATATACTGCATAAATGTGTCCACACCCATAAGATTCATTCCGTTGGTAAGGGACATAATTACCAGGGTACCGATAATGGTATTGGTAACCTTACCCACACCGCCGGAAACCGCAACACCGCCGATATAGCTGGAGGCGATAGCATCCATCTCGAAGGCATTACCTGCAGTGGGTGTGGCACTGGCAAGTCTGGAACTGTAAAGTATACCGGCAAGAGCTGCAAGTCCGCTCATGGCCATAAAGGCGATAAGAGTAACTTTTTTAACATTGACACCGGAAAGTTCCGCCGCCTGATCGTTTCCGCCGATACCGTATACGTAACGCCCCAGCCTTGTTTTGTTAAGAATAAAATTGTAGCAAAGAAGCACAACCGCCACTATAACAGCCGACCATGGAATTCCCTGATCTTTGGCAAGAACCGTTATGATTAACATAATCACACAGCTTACAAGAATCATGCCAACGACAAATATGGGCATGGAAACCACATTGAAATTGTATTTTTCTTTGCTCTTTCTGTTTTGAATCTGAGTTACAAGCACACATACAACTGCCACAATACCGATAAAAATTGTTACAAGATGATAGCCGGTATCATTTTTAAAGTCCGGGATAAAACCGTTGTTAAGAGCAAGATATGCCTTGTTCTTGATGATAATGGTTCCTGTTTTGGAGGTGGCAACGCCAAGAAGGCCTCTGAATATAAACATTCCTGCCAGGGTTGTTACAAAGGCAGGTACTCCCACTCCGGTAACAAGCATACCCTGATAAAAACCGATAAAAACGCCGATAAGGATAACCAGTGGTATAACAATCCAAACCGGCCATCCGTAGTTGGTCAAAAGAATGGCACATACAGCTCCGGAAAATCCCGCAACGTAACCCACCGACAAATCGATCTGTCTTAAGATGAGGATAACCGTCATACCGATGGCCAGCACAGCCACATAAGCTGCCTGATTAAAGAGATTGGAAATATTACCGGCTGAGATAAAACTGCCATCCGTTGTCACGGTAAAAAATATAATAATACCCACAAGGACTATATACATCATATAATCACGGATATTTTTTACCACCAGCTGTCCTATCTCAGATAAAATATTCTGAGTTTTCTTTTCGGAAACTTCATTGATCTCAGTCATTGTCTTTCCTCCCTTATCTTTATTATAGATTCGAATTCTTTTCGAAGAAATCACTGTGCCCGGTGTCAGGTATTGCATTCCTAAGGGATATTAACCGATTACCGATAACGGTTCCTGCTTAGGGTTGTCCGGTTATGAATATTGAATCATGCCCCGGGTTGTCCGATTATCTGCACCGGATTCTCTTCGGGTTGTCCGATTATCTGCACCGGATTCTCTTCGGGTTGTCCGGTTATCAGTACCGCACTCCGTTCAAATACCTGCATATCCGATTCAAAAAATTCAATGTTTGATAGCGAGAGCCATAACCTTCTCCTCGGTGGCTTCCAAAGCTTCAAGTTCTCCAGTAATGGTGCCCTCACTCATAACATAAAGTCTGTCACTCATACCTAAGACCTCAGGAAGTTCGGAAGAAATCATAATGATGCTCATTCCCTCCTCCACCAGCCTGTTCATCAGGGTATAGATTTCAAATTTGGCACCCACATCAATACCTCTCGTGGGCTCGTCAAGGATGAGGAGTTTGGGATGAACGAACATCCACTTGGCTAATTGAACCTTCTGCTGGTTGCCGCCGCTTAAATTCCCCACCTTCTGTTCAATACTGGGCGCCTTAATGTTGATGGAATCTTTGTAGAAATTGCTGACCTTTATCTCCTCATTTGCGTTTATGACAATGCCGTCAGTTAATTCCTTCAGGTTTGCAATTGTATTATTGTACTTAATATCCTGGATAAGGATTAGTCCGTTGCCTTTCCTGTCCTCGCTGACATAAGCGATGCCCTCATTGATGGCTTCTCTGGGGGATCTGATATTAAGAGTTCTGCCCTCCATTACCAGCTCGCCGGAGGTTATATTGTAATGAGGTGTATTTCCGAATATACTCAGAGCAAGCTCGGTTCTTCCGGCACCCATAAGTCCCTGAAGACCTACGATTTCTCCCTCTCTGATTTTCATATTTACATTGTGAAGTATCTCCCTTCCCTTAAGAGGATCCTCCACAGTCCAGTCTTTGATTTCGAATACAATTTTGTCCGATATTTTGTGATTAATTCTTGCGGGATAAATATTGTCAATTTCCCTGCCCACCATATTTTTAATTATCTCTGCCTCCGAGATCTCCTTCTCGGTGCCGTCCAAAGAACAGATGGTGGCTCCGTCCCTCAAAACCGTTATGGTATCGGCAATGGCCTTTACCTCTTTTAATTTGTGGGAAATCATTATGCAGGTCACACCCTGCTTTTTAAGTTCCTTTATAAGCTCCAGAAGATTCTTGGAATCGTCCTCATTAAGGGAAGCGGTGGGCTCGTCGAGTATAAGAAGCTTTACATTTTTGGACAGCGCCTTTGCGATTTCCACAAGCTGCTGGTTTCCCACTCCCAGATTTTTCACCTTCATGGAAGGATCCACATTAAGCCTCACCTTTTTTAACATCTCGTCCGCTCTTACTATGGTCTCGTTCCAGTCAATGGTTTTTCCCTTCATTATCTCGTGCCCGAAAAAAATATTCTCATACACGGATAATTCCGGGATAAGTGCCAGTTCCTGATAAATAATGGCAATGCCCTTCTGCTCACTGTCGGCAATGTTTTTAAACCTTACCACTTCGTTGTCATATACTATATCTCCGGAATATGTCCCGAAACCGTATACTCCGCTCAGCACCTTCATAAGCGTTGATTTACCGGCCCCGTTCTCACCCACGAGGCAATGAATCTCTCCTCTTTTAACGCTGAAATTAACATTATCGAGGGCCTTTACTCCGGGAAAGGTCTTTGTGATATTTTTCATTTCCAAAATATTATCGCTCATAGGGGTCCCTCACTTTTTTGAAAAAGGGGCGGTTTTATGCCGCCCCCTCTTTTTCATCAAAAACTTTACTGAGCCGCATCAAAATCGGCCTGTGAAATATAACCGGAGTCAATAAGTACCGACTGGAAATTATCCTTTGTTACAACAGTTATGGGAGTCTGCTTTGAAGGAACATCCTTATTGCCGTTGTTGTAGGTCGTATCGGTGGATACGTCGGAACCGTTAAGAATTGCTGTTGCCATCTGAACGGAATCGTATGCAAGAGTGTTGGTATTCTTAAATACTGTCATGCTCTGCTTGCCGTCTTTGATATATACAACAGAAGCGACCTCTGCATCCTGACCGGTTATGGTGTAGGAACTGATGGCTGAATCTGCTGAGAAAGCATCGGCGATGGCACGTGCTGTTCCGTCATTGGGAGCAAGTATGGAAACATCGCCCTTAAGATCGTCGCCGTTGGCTGTAAGATGGGCCTCTGCTTTTGATTTTGCCACATTGAAATCCCAGTCTGTGGTAACCTGTCCCAAAATCGATGACTTTTCGTCATATGTAAGTTCTGCTTTGTCCTTTAAGGCCTCTGCCTCGGTGGAGTTTGCAATTACAAAGGTTCCGTCAGCTATGTAAGGCTGTAATACATTCCATGCGCCTTCAAAGAAGATGAATGCGTTGTTGTCTGTTGCTGCGCCTGCGTAAAGGTAAAGAGGAATTCCCGTACCATCGGGCTTATTGTCGATAAGGTACTGCCCCTGAGCCTCTCCTACCGCTACGGAGTCGAAGGTTACATAGTAGTCAACCGCATCGGTATCGGTGATAAGTCTGTCATAGCAGATAACCGTGATGCCTTTTGCTTTTGCTTCCTCAACGGCTGCACCTGCTGCCGCAGCATCATGAGCACATATGATAAGAACCTTAATATCTTTAGCTATAAGGGATTCCACATTTGTTTTTTCAGTGGATGAAGAACCCTGGCTGAAAAGAACCTGACTTGTAAATCCCGCATCCTGCAAAAGTGACTCAAACTGTTTCTGATCCTGAAGCCACCTGGGCTCATCCTTTGTGGGAAGTACAATACCTACCTGAATGTTCTTTGATGATCCCTGGCCCGAATTGCCTGAATCATTACTTGTGGTAGCGTTATTGCCTCCGCAGCCTGCAAGCATGGAGACAGCCAAAACAGCACTGAATAAAATACTCAAAACTTTTTTCATAATCTACCTCCGTTTTATTTTAGGGTGATGTGGTGTGGTGTGTTTCCCTTTACAATTTTTATGATACTTTATTCACAATATATTAAAAACAGGAAGTATTTGACTTTTAAAAGCAAATTTTTGATGGCGGCAGTTGGTATTTGTGCGAAAAAAAATAAGAATCGGACTATTTTGTCCGACTCTTATTTTCCATACAAATTTCTGCTAACAATTCAATAATACCGGGAGGGAATTCCTTATTTTAATTCCCTCACTATCCCACTATCTGTACATGGTAATTCCAATAACACCGATACATATAATCCCATTGGGTTCTCATAATAATGCTATCCCATCACAAATTATTCCATCACAGATACGTTAAATTGCATTGGGTATATGGATTACTCCACATTAAGGTATACTTCTTCCCTTAAATGGAAGCCTCCGGATACTATTACGTCATCCATATTGTACCTGTCCACCGCCACAGGCTCCACGCAGACGTAAGGAATATCCTGCTTTCCGTCATTTATGGTCCTGTCGTAGAAAACATCTTCACCCTTTGCAAGGGTTACAGCTTCCTCTGCGGCAGTACGAGCCAAAGAAGTAATATCTTTATAGACCGTCATGGTCTGAGTTCCCTCAACAATACGCTGGCAGGCTTCAAGGTCCGCATCCTGACCGGTTACGGCTATGGTTCCCGCAAGCCTCTTTTCCGCCAAAGCATTGATCACTGCTCCCGCAAGGCCGTCATTACCGCATATCACTGCATTGCAGTCCTTTATCTTGTCAAAATTGTTATTGGCGTATTCGTAGGCAAGTTCCGTTTTCCAGCCCTCTATACAGGTTTCGTCAACAATTTCCCAACCGTACTCTTTGATTTTTTTCATCATACCGCTTTTTAAAAGATGCACATTATTGTCGGAAGTGGGACCGTTCACTATTGCGACCTTTGCCTTTTTCCCCACTTTATTGAAGGCGCCTTTCACCATAAGACTTCCCACTGTCTCATTATCAAAAGACACATAGAGATCGGCATTACTGTCTGTGGCAAGTCTGTCGTAGCAAACCACCTTTATCCCCTTTTTGTGAGCGGCTGCTATTTCATTTACAAGAGAACCCGCATCCACGGGAACCACTACAATAACATCCACCCCCTGCTCCATGAGATATTCCATCTGCTCTTTCTGCGCCGAAACATCTCCCTGGGCATTTTGAACATTAACCTGTGCTCCCAGTTCATTTGCTCTTGTAACAAAAATATCCCTGTCTTTCGACCAGCGTTCCACCACCAGGGTATCTATTAAGAATCCTATTTCAATCTCGTCACCGGTTTTGCCGGTTTCCTTTGTAGAGGTCTCCTTAGTAGTGCATCCCGACAACATCATCACAAAACAGGTTATTGCAAGCACCCTGACAACCAAAAACCTTACTGCCTTTTTCATATTCTGCCGATCCCCTCTTTATATTCCGTGGGCGTTGTACCTGTCATCTTCTTAAATATCCTGCTGAAATAATTGGGATCCTGATACCCCACAAGGGTACATACATCCCTTATGGACTTGGTATCATCCATTAGCATTTCCTTGGCTTTTTCTATCCTCAGGTTGGTAAGATAATCAATAAATCCCACTCCCTCTTCCTTCTTAAAAAGCTTACTGAAATAATAGGGAGATACGTCCACCATCCTTGATATCTGATCCAGAGAAAGATCCTTGGAATAATTGTCTTTGATATAATCTATGGCTTTTTTCACAGGGGATTTTAATACCTTATCTCTGGCGCTGTTAACCTCCGATGCCGAAAGCACCATCTTGTCCTCAAACCACTGTCCCAAAGTCTTCTCATCCGAGGTACATACAGTGTTGAGGTAATCGGTTCCCGAGCCGAAACGATAGGTAGCTCCCCCTTTTTCATAGGAGGTTTTCTCTGCCCGCAAAACGAAATCCAGCACCTTTAACCTGATATCCTCAACTTTTCCGGGATAAGTATCCGTCATCCATCTGAAAAATTTCTCCGCAAGCTTTCTTGTCTTTTCCGTGTCTCCCTCATCGATGGAGGCAAAAATCTGTCTCTCTAAATCTATGGGATATGTTTCCTCCCACTGAACTCCCATAAGAAGGTCTGCGGCATGGGTCACGCTTCCCAGACCGATATCAAGAGCCTTGGCAGCTTCCTTGTATGATTCGTTAAGCTCGTTCCATGGCATTGTGTGACCTACGCCGCAGCGTAAGCTCATTTCCACCTTCTCCTCCAAAC
>JAILPU010000166.1 GCA_024699395.1 Lachnospiraceae bacterium
ACCACCTTGGTCTCCTCATTATTAAGATAATAAACGCTCACTGTTTCTTCCTGACTGACCTCTTTTTTATCACACGCTGTCAGAAACAAAACCGCGCACGCAATCATAAATAATCTTTTTACAATTTTCATTATTCCCAATCTGCCGATTCACTCGATTCGTCATCGATATTTTTCTGCATCATGACCGATCCGCAGATACAATCGAGACAAAATTTTTTAGTTATCACCATTCCCGATCCACAGACACCATCGTTCTTTACGCCTGTAATCTTTTCGTTTATTTAATATAATTCAAAGGTATCTTCACCACAAATGTGGTTCCTTCATTCTCCGCACTTGTAACCTTGATGGTTCCCTTGTGTAAGAGCACCGCCTGCTTGGTTATGGCAAGGCCAAGACCGGTTCCTCCGATTTCTCTCGAATGGGATTTGTCCACTCTGTAGAAACGCTCATATATATGGGCGAAATCCTCCTCGGGGATACCCATACCCGTATCCGCAACCTCAAGGGTAAAATACTGGTAATCCGCATCCAGGGTCACCTTCACCGAGCCGTGATCCTTGTTGTACTTGATGGCATTCTCCACCAGATTGGTGACAATCTGCATCATCTTAACCTCATCCACCTCTGCGGTGACAGGTCTGATACTTTCAAAAACCAGCTCCACGTCCTTCTTTCTGGCAATGGGCCTTAGTCTCTTTAATACCAGCTCCGTCATCTCATTGATGCTGATGGAGGAAACATTCATGGCAGACACCGCTTTATCCATCTTAACAAGACTCAAAAGATCGGTGATAATCTGATTTTCCCTGTCGATTTCCTTTCCGATGTCCACAAGAAATTCCCTGTAAAGTTCTGCGGGAACATTGGCCTCACCCAAAAGAGAATCCGCCAACACCTTCATACTGGCCATGGGTGTCTTAAGTTCGTGGGACACGTTTGACACAAACTCCTGCCTGGATTTTTCCTGGGCTCTCATCTGCGCCAGCATCTGATTAAAAGCATCGACTATATGAACGGTCTCGGAATAATCCGTAACGGAAATAGCCTCATCCCTGTGACCGTCACGCACCTCTATAATGGCATTGGTAACACGCTTAAAGGGCTTTGTCAAAAGACCTGAAGCCGCAAAAGCAAGGAAAAGCACCACCACAAGAGTCAGTGCTTCCACAAGCACCGCCTTTCTGGAAAGAACCTTCATGGTACCCACGATACTGTCATTGGAAATACTGGTGAGCATTACACCCTTGATATCGTTATTGGAAGAATTGGTATCGGTAATGGGAGTGGTCATCTCGATATATCCGTGTTCGGAATCGTAATGGGAGATGTTTTCACCGTTAAAACACCTGATAACCTCCTCGGATATAATGATCTTATCAACACTTAAGTCATATGTATCCTTGACCACCTTAAAGTTCTTATTAACTATAAGAACCCGGCCCTCGTAAAGGTTTGCTATGGTCTCCAGCTCCGCATCGATTACGTCAAAGGTGTCGCTCTTTGATCCCACGGCTCTGTCATTGGAGAGATAGTTGTTGCTAACAAGATGATTGGCAACTATCATAAGCTGGTTCTGAACCACATTTACCCTCTGCTCAACAGCATGGTTCTCGTAACCGTTAACGATTCCGTAACGCATTATAAGACAGGGAACGATTCCCAGAATAAGTATGATTATAAAGAGCCTTGCTCTGAAAGATCTTAAAAATATGGTATTTTTGGTCTTATCGGAAATATTTAAAAACATAGAACTTCCTATTCGTTAAAGAAATAATATCCTATACCCCACTTGGTATGAACAAATTTGGGATCCCCGGGATTTACCTCAATCTTTTCCCTGAGTCTTCTGATATGAACATCCACGGTTCTCACATCCCCGGGATAATCGCTTCCCCATATAAGATTTAAAAGCTTCTCCCTGCTGTATACCTTGTTGGGATTGGTCATAAGAAGCTCCAAAACCTCGAATTCCTTGGCTGTAAGGCTTATCTGCTTATCCTGCACAAAAACTCTCCTGTTGTCGCAATCCAGCCTCATATCCCTACTCTCGAGAACGCGCTCCTTGGGCTCCACCGCCTTCTTGGGATCGATTCGTCTTAAAATAGCCTTTATCCTGGCCTTAACCTCCAAGATATTAAAAGGCTTTGTAATATAATCGTCAGCGCCGTACTCAAGTCCCAGAATCTTATCCATATCGTCGCCCTTGGCTGTAAGCATAATAATGGGCACCGTGGAAAATTCTCTGATCTGCTGGCATACCTCAAAGCCTGTGAGCTTTGGAAGCATAACATCCAAAAGAATGGCGTCGTATTTATTGTTTTTGGCAAGCTCCAACGCCTCTTCTCCGTCGTAGGCGCATTCCACCTTGTAATCGTCCTGTTCAAGGCTGAAACGTATTCCCTTAACTATCAGTTTTTCATCATCAACCACAAGAATCTTCTTTGATGCCATTAATCTATCCTCACTTAACCGTTATTAAATCACTTATCTTATTAAACAGGCTTGTCTTAATGCCCGTAACCTTCATAATATCTTCTTTTTGCTTAAAAGGGCCGTTACTTTCCCTGTATGCCACTATATCCCCGGCTCTTGATTCACCGATTCCCGGAAGGGTACACAGTTGAGTAACGGAAGCATGATTTATATCCACAAGGCCGTCATCTTGGGGTATCTTGCCCTCCTCAGACACCTTTGGAAAATAAATTCTCTCCCCGTCCGAAAGAGGCTTTGCCAGATTAATATTAATCTCATCACCCTCGGGTAAAAGTCCCCCCGCCGCCTTCAATGCATCGTTCACACGACTGTTTTCGGGAAGTTCATACACACCGGGATTTTTCACCGCGCCGCACACATATACGCACAGTTTATTATCCGGACTGTTTTTAGTTAGATTTTCATTCTCATTATAAAAAAAATCGCTTTCTTCAAGCGCACCAAAATCCATCGCCCTGTCATTTTGACCGCATCCCGTTAATAAAGCCGTCAAAAACATCACCGCGATAAAAGATTTCAACAAAAAAAGTTTTGCATCCATAGAATCTCCCTTCGGGAGCTGCCTTTCTGTGTCTGCAAAACCATTTTACGATAAATAAAAGTTCTTTACAAGTCTGTTTGTGCCTTGAGAAGGCTATCAAGTTCGCTTAAGAGGGGCTCGATTTCCTCGCCCTTCCATATCTTTGAAAACATTACTTCCAGCTTCATCCAGAAATTACCCGTGGACATAAGCTTTGGCATGGGAATACTGGACTCATAGGATTCAAAACCGGCTTTCAGAATGGGATTTTGGGCGAAAACATCCTTTTTGAAAACGCAAACCTTACCTGTTTTGTCATAGAGATCACCGGAAGAATCCCTTCCAAGAAATCTCGCGAAATCATAAGCCTTTTCCTTCTGTGAAGAATAACCGTTTACCGCAATACCCATTGTCACGGAAACGTTTCTTGACTTATGCTCCACAGACACATCGGGAAGTGTTTTGGCAGCAACCTCAAACTGAAGTGTACCCTCAGTGGCTGCATCGTTGACTTCCTTTGCCGCGGAAAGCCCCGCTATGGTAAACATAACCTTACCTTCGAGGAAATCCTTTATAACCGTATCATACTTAACCTTACCGGCTTCGATGGAGAAAAACTGGTTCAAAGACTGATACTTGGAAAGACACTGCACTGTCTCGGGATTATTGACGTTGATACATTTTTCATCGTCGCCGCACTCTCCCCCAACAACCATATAATTACCCACAAACCAGTAATTATAAAGAATATCTGAAACATCCCAGGCCATAACCTGCTCCATACCCTCGGGAGCGTCCAAAGTGTCTGCAATACTTAAAATATCGTCCACTGTGGAAAGCGCTGCAAATGAAGTGTCTTCGTTACTGTTTATCCAGCTGTCCATGTAATTTTGGTTGTAAAGCATTACAGAAGTTTCAAAATACATGGGATAGGCAATAAGTCTGTTGCTGTAGGACATGGCATTACGGGCTGTATCGGGCATATCGGAGTCTTTATAAAAACCTGAAATATCCGAAGCAAGTCCCGCAAGATATGCTCTCTCCAAAGATTCATTGGAAATCATAAAGCAGTCCGGCGCCTTTTCCTCCTTCAAAGAAGCCTCGTTTACAGCCTCTAAGTATTTACTCTGGGTGGCAAGCACGGGAATAACCCTTGTCCCCGTCTCCTCCCCGTAGGAAAGGGCACAGGCATTGATATA
>JAILPU010000201.1 GCA_024699395.1 Lachnospiraceae bacterium
GTGTTTTGGAGCTTCCCAACACGGTTGATGCATACAGAAAATATATCGATAACCTTGGCGGAAACGGCCAGGGGTATTGTGCTGTGGGCAAGAGCGGTAATTTCCTTTTCTATAAGAAAACAGATACCCATTCCGAATACAAGCTGGATGCAAACGGCGAGAAGATTCCCAAGACTCTTACCAATGAAGACGGAACTCCCGCAACCGATGAAGAGGGAAATCCCGTTTATCAGACAGACGAATCCGGCAATATAATATATCTTTCAGAGGAAGTGAGCACCACTTCCTATATGCCATGCTATTTTTCGGATGAAGGATGGCAGGGTCTTACAAACGATGACTATTATTATCTGGACTCTGCAGGAAAGTATCAGCCTGCCACCGATTCTTCGCATATGAGAATTACCAATGCCCAGGTAAGATACGTGGGCAATCAGTACCTCACCACCGGTACCGGTGCCGATGAGGGAGTTTGGAAGATTGCCAACAATGTTGTGGGTGGCAAAAATGATTACGGTATTGTGGATACTCCCGAGAAAGGTATTTTCAGGGGAGGCGTTGCCGGTAACATCGTTACTCTTAAGATTGGTTCCAACCTTTGCGGTATAGGAGATTATGCATTTAACGGCTGTGCCAATATGACAAGCCTCGAGCTTGCCAACGGTCTTGATACCATAGGAAATCATGCTTTTGAGAACTGTATCAACATGAGGACTGTTGAAATAGCTCCCGAGGCAAGACTTACCACAATCGGAGCCTATGCTTTTTATAACTGTGACGCCCTTCAGGATTTCTCCACACCTGTAATGGTTACCAATATAGGCGACTATGCTTTTGCAGAGTGTAATAAGCTTAAAAATGTATATCTCTGCGGTGTTTCCAAGGATACAAATATGCTTTTGAGTAACCTTGGTCAGTATGTATTTGAAAACTGTCCTTCCTTAAGCTTTGTGGAGTTCCCCGACAATGTGGTTCAGGGTTCGGGAAAAGACGGTTTTGCCATAAGTCTCTTTAATGGATGTACTGCTCTTGAGCATGTGACATTCCCCAATCCCAAGGCTGATATCGTGGGAAGCGAAGATGAGTTTAACAGATTTATAAACACTGTTCCCGAGACCTTCTATCTTGAAGGAGTTCCTAACGCTGCCCTTCATGCGACTGCAAGAGAAGCGGGAATAGCTTTCAGATATCTGGGACAGGATATATATGAGATAACCAAGGAATATGACAACGGTTCTGCCGTATATCAGGTTAACTCCGCCAATCAGCTGATTAAGTGCGAGCTTAACGGAAATATAAGTGACATTGAACTTCCCAGAACAATCGGACCATACAATATCAGTACCATCTGGTCCTCATCTTTCCAGAATAAATGCTCCCTTGAAAAGATTACCATCCCCTCATCCATTCAGGTTATTGAGGCTGATGCTTTCAGAGGATGTCATAATCTTAAGACGGTAATATTTACCGAGCCGGTCAATATTACGTCCATCGGGGCAAATGCTTTTAAAACCCAGGATTTCTCCCTTACAAAGCATGATGATGCATGTAAGGATCCGGGAATAACTAAAGAACCTTCACTTGTATTTGTGGGACCTGTTTCTTATTCCTGCGTTCCCTTTGACTATGCAATGAACGCCGATAACTATATTAATACCGGAACTCAGAATCGTACCTATATAACTTATTATTCCGGATGGCCTTCCAATCTGGCTGTTAAGTACGATCTTTCCGCCGATAAAAATGAGCTTATCGGATATCCCACATACTATAATCTCACCGGTTATACAATGGATACCTATCCTTACATGACTGCGGATTATGTAAATGCTGCTTCCAATGCCGTAAATAAGCTTGCCAACAAGGAAAAGCTTACGGATTATGAGGAGGAAATAATAGACGCGGCTCTTAACATTCATCTTCCCGAGGGTATCGAATCCATTAAAAAGGGGCTCTTTACTGAAAATGATGTTATAGACAACCTTCCCGGACAGAAGACTCTTGTGGCTGACGGACTTTTGAGCGTGGACAATAATGCCTTTAAGGGATGTACCAATTTCAAAGCCATATATCTTAACGGACTCACAACAAGTGTGGGGGATTACGTATTTGAGGATTGTTCCAATCTTGAGGAAATGTATCTTCCTTCAAGCCTTAGCCGGATGGGAAAGAGACCTTTTAAGGGCTGCACCAAGCTTAAGGATGTGGGCTTCCAGGGAAATCCCAATTTCAAATGTGACAATTCCATTATTTTCGGAACAGATGAAAATGGTAACAAGAAGACCATAATCGAGTTCCTCGAGGGAAGAACCGGCGGATATGTTACAGCCAAAGAGGTGGAAGGTGTTGATGAAATTGCCCCCGAAGCTTTCAGTGAGACAGCGGTATCAAGCGTGGACCTCAGAGACAGCACAATATCTGAAATTCCTTCATTGGCATTTTCCGATACACAGAAGCTGTTTTCCGTATATCTTCCCGATACATGGAAATCCATCGCTGACGATGCTTTTAAAAATTCCGCTCTTAAGTATCTTGAGATACCCGGAATGAACGGATTTATCGGTAATAATGCTTTTTCACCGGATACAATTAACGACGGACTTACCTTCTGTTGTGAGGATGATTCTGCGGCATATTACTATGCTGTAGGTAAGGGAATCCCTACAACCACCAAGATTCCCGAGGTATATTACACCGTTACTTTCTGGGACTATGACAATTCCCTTCTTGATACTCAGAAGGTGGCTGCGGGGGCTGATGCCGTTGCACCCGAGGTTTCAAGAGAGGGTTATACCCTTAAGGGATGGGTTCCCGATTATCACGGAGTAAACGGAGACCTTCAGGTTACCGCACAATATGAGGCTATAGATCCCGAGAGCCTTAAGTACACCGTTACTTTCGTGGATTGGGATGATTCCGTTATAATCACCAGAAAAGTAGCTTCCGGTGAGGCTGCGGAAGCACCTGTTCCTCCCACAAGAGAGGGATATGAATTCACGGGATGGAGACCTGAGATAACCAACATAACTGCGGATACCACCGTATATGCTCAGTATACAGAGGCTGACGGAAGATTTACCGTAAGATTCCTCGATTATGATTCAACAGTTTTATATACACAGCTTGTGGAGCCCGGTCAGAACGCCATGGAGCCCAAGGATCCCGTGAGAGAGGGATATACCTTTACGGGATGGCTTCCCAATACCCTCACCAATATCACCAAGGATCTTGATGTATATGCAACCTATGTAAAGGGAAGCGGAACCGATTCCGGAACACCTGCAACGCCGGGACCTTCAGGCACTTCGTCTGCTACCAATCAGACTCCCGCTCCGAATGGTTCAAGTTCTACAACAAACAATACGCAGACTTCACAAACCCCTTTGGCTACGGGAACAGCTTCCAATTCCGGATCAAACGGTCAGGGCACACAGGCAAAGAGTGCTGCTTATTATACTCTTACTGTTAAAAACGGAAGCGGATCGGGAAGTTATCTTGCAGGTACACAGCCTATTATAGTGGCCAACGATCCTGCAACGGGACAGGCTTTCAAGAATTGGACTTCGGATTCCGAAGACTTGAATATGTTAAGCACATCGCTTTCTGCGACAGCATTTACCATGCCTCAGCACAATGTAACCATTACCGCGAACTATGAAAACAAACCATCATCTAAGTCTTCAAGTTCGGTTTCCAGCAATACAGCGGCGCCTTCAACGGTACAGGCACCCAAGAGTACAAAGGTTTCAAGCCGCACAACCGTAGTTATCGATAAGAACGGTTTAAGCAATACGGGAGTGGTTTCCGCGACGGTAAACGGTTCCTCCGATAATTTCACCATTAAGGTATCAGAGACCGCACAGGCTTCAGAGGCAGCCGTTAAGGCACTTATGTCGGAGTATGGGGATATTTCAAATATAAAATATTTCCCTATGGATATAAGCCTTTATGATTCCACGGGAACACAGAAGATAACCGATACAACAGGACTTTCGGTGAGTATTACTTTGCCTTTGCCCGATTCTCTTGTGACCTATGCCGGCAATAATAAAACTGCGGGAATAGTCAATGACAAGCTGGATAAATTAAAGAGCAGATTTACAACTATTTCAGGAGTACCTTGCGTAACATTTACCGCAGAGCATTTTTCACCTTATGTTATCTATGTTGATACAGGTAATCTTAAGAGCAGCGGAACAAGCATTGATAACACGCCCAGAACCGGTGACGGAGTTCATCCCAAGTGGTTCTTATCATCGGGGCTTGCCTGTCTGTCACTTGTATTCTTCTTGAAAAAAGATAAGAGAAGAGCTGCCAAAAGATAAAAGAGGAAAAATATGAAAAGAATCGGAAGACTAATAGGAATATTTTTCATATTGGCGGCACTTTTGATTGCTCAGATACCGGTTAAAAGTGCCGATGCTTCCGGTGCTCAGGATTTCAGGACTCAGGGCACGACTCTTGTGGCGTACGTGGGCAATTCCGCCGATGTTCAGGTTCCCTCGGGAATTGAGGAAATAGGTAAATCGGCTTTTGAAAACAACGATTCCATTAAGAGCGTGACACTTCCCAACACTGTTAAATTCATTAAGTCCTACGCGTTTTGGGATTGCGATTCCTTGAAAAACGTTACACTGGGTTCGGGTTTGATGGAAGTTGGGGACTGCTCCTTTATGAATTGTACAGGACTGGAATCCATGACCCTTCCTTCGAATATAAAGTTTATCGGAGTAAGGGCTTTTGAAAACTGTCCCTTATTGAAAACTCTCTATATTCCTCCCCAGACTGTGAGGATTCATGAAACCGCATTTGACGGGGATTACAACCTTACACTTTTGTATGAAGAAGGTTCATATGCCGAAAAATATGCTTTGAATTATTATGCAAACCGCGAGGATAAAGCGGAATATGAAGATTTAAGCGGCATTTTGGGAAGGGATTCCAATAGAGAAAATAACAAAGATTCCGGAAATGAATCCGGCGTGAATGATGGTTCGCAGACCGGCAATAACGGCGACGAAAAGGAATCTTCATCTGATGCCGGTAGCTTGAATAATAACTATAGTTTAGATGTTGAGGACGCTCTCGGAACAGATTCCAATTCCGAAAGAAGAGAATCGGATAGGGATTCTTCGGATTCAGACAGTGAGACCGACAGTAATTACCACGGCGATAACAAAACTGAAACCGGTTTAGAGACCGATAACGGAAACAGAGATGAGACCGGCACGGCAAATGGCGATGAGACGGAAAAGGATTCCGGAAACAGAAACGGTTCTAACGGGAACGCCGACTTAGATAATTCTGACGAAAACAATGATGAAAATTCTGACGTAAATAATTCCGGTGACGGAAACACGGATGGAAATTTGCTGGGGCAGGTAAATGTGGTTGCCAATTCAGCAGTTGTCATTATGGATAATAATGATATGAATGTCTACTCCGGTGCGGGACTTTATCCTAAGCTTGATGAAAATGCCGCAGTAACTTTAACGAGTGAAGAAAAGAACGACAGCGGCTTGGTGGAAAGCACTCTTCCCTATGAAAAAAGAGTGGCTGAACACGCATATTATATGGATAATTCCATGGAGAGCGTTATAGTTCCCGATGGAATAGAGGCTTTGGGAGAGTTTTGTTTTGCCAGAAGCGCTCTTAAAAATGCTTTTTTGCCGGATTCTCTTGAAAATATAGAATATGGGGCATTTTACCACTGTGATGATCTCTATGACATAAAGCTTGGGGACAACATTAAATGTATATCCCCCAAAGCCTTTGATAAAACGGCACTTACCAATGATTTTTACACTTACTATGAACCGGAAAGCGTGGGAAGAAAGGCGGATTTTCTTATTAAAAATGATTGCCTTCTGGCTTACCGCGGTATAACGGACACAGTGGAGATTCCGGAGGGAGTTCGTGTAATTGCGGGTGAAGCTTTTAAGGACCACAGTGAGATTAAATCCATAACCTGTCCCGAGAGCCTTATGTATATCGGAGAAGGGGCTTTTAGCGGATGCACGGGACTTGGTTTTGTCGATATGGGAGAGAATGTAGTAAGTGTTTTGGACAGAGCTTTTTACGATTGTCCCATTTCAATGGTGGAAATGGGAACCGGTTTTAACAATATGGGTGTTAATGCCTTTAATCCCAACACTCAGGTTATTACAAAGTCTTCGTATAACAAAACTGTGGAGCCTTCCACCAGAAGACTTTCCAACAGTGAATACAGAAATGTTGAGAAGGGTGAGAACTTATCAGAGAGAGTGAAAGTTAAGAATACTCCCGGTTATGCCATCCTTTCGAAAGCCGTAAACGAGCATACTCTTGATGTGGATAAGCTGGATTCTTCGTATTTTGAGGGGACGTTCTTAGCAAACGGGATGGCGCTTCCCATTAACAACATGTGTTATGAACTCAATCTCTTTGATGAATCGGGAATATCCATTGACAGACTTGGTAAAAGCAGGCTCCATCTGGCCCTTCCTTTACAGGAGGGCATTAACGATCCGGTTTGTTTCTACACCGACGGAGACGGTCAGTTAAAGCAGGCCGGCTGTTTTGTAACTTCTTATAAGGACAAGCCCTTTGTGCAGATGGAACTTCCTTACGTATCAAGGATTATCATAGCTGACAAAAGTGGACTTACACCGGCTTCCTCTGAAGAGGAGATAACCGTATCGGAAGAGAACGTTGAAATGCAGATGTCGGTTTTCCCTGTCGATAAGGAGATTAACCTTAAACTTGGAACAGTTACGGCAAGATGCTTTAAATTCGCCGGAAGCCTTATGTCCTTGTTTATCGGTCTACTTATGGTCATCCGCAAGAAAGAATGATCTTACTTAGTTTTTTAAGGATTTTAGTAAAATAACGGATTTGATTAAAGGTAACGAAGGATGGAAAATCACTCGTTACCTTTTTGTGCAGAGCACTTAGCGAGGTACTGTCGAGCATAGTGCGAGCCATGCAAAATCACTTGGCGAGGTTCTTACGAGCATAGTGATGTTTGCAGTGCAGAGCACTTAGCGAGGTACTGTCGAGCATAGTGCGAGCCATGCAAAATCACTTGGCGAGGTTCTTACGAGCATAGTGATGTT
>JAILPU010000232.1 GCA_024699395.1 Lachnospiraceae bacterium
CATTTTAGGCGATTTTCAACCCGTTAGGCGATTTTTTTGCCTAATATTGCCCCATTTTAGGCGATACCGATGTATTTAGGGGAAAATACACAAAATCACACTCAAGCTTATAAATCTCTGATACAATGCTATTCCAGTACCTGCTCTATGCTTATATCTGCGGCTTCCGCTTACCTTCTCAAAAGAACAGTTTGCTGCATGTTCTCCTAGGTTGATTTTCTACTTTATGTCATTCTTTCTTACTTCAAAGCAAATGGGCACCTATATGTTGACAAAGCTATCTCTCTTCCACTATATTTATCTCGCTTCTTCGTTTTTTTCGTTACTGAAACCATGCACTGAAGTCTAACTATATTACCAACAATCTATGGAAAGGTATCTTCAAGACAGCTATGAATTCACAAAACTCTTTACGCCCCATTCCCTATGGTCAAATTCCGAAAGTATTATTTATTGGAAACGGCATTAACAGACAGTTTCAAGAACCCTCCTGGAGTGATTTAATCAATAAAATGTCAAAAAATCGGGATGATGAATTTCTAAAAATGTTAGATAAAATCCCCTATACCCTTGCTCCTGTTATTGCAACCGGGGACGATGTTCATAAAGCAACCGAAACATTTTGCAAAGAATTAATGCCAAAGCCACTATCAGGTGAAAAAGCTGAGCTAATCAAATGCTTTGTTGATATTCCAATTGACACTATAATTACAACTAACTATTCATACGAATTAGAATCCGCTATTTTACCCAATTTCGAATGTAAAGAAAAAGTTCGAAATAAGTGGCGAAAAACAACAATAAAAGGAAACAATGCAGAAAATCAGTATGGTATTTTTAAATACTATGATTTTGATTATCAAAGTTCTCCAAAACACATATGGCACATCCACGGAGAAGCAGCCAGACCGAGTTCTGTTGTAATCGGTCATTACTATTACTGCAATTTACTAAACAAAATCCATAGTTACGCATCAAAGTGCATCGCCAGATACAAAACCTGTTTAAACAAAAAGCTTGATTTTCAGCCATACAGTTGGATTGATTATTTTCTGCTTGGTGATGTCCATATGATAGGCTATGGACTAAACCTTTCCGAAATTGATATTTGGTGGCTCATTAACCTCAAAAAGAGAGAATTTAGTGATTGCGGTAAAATTCACTTGTATGATAATAATATCGAAGATCCTATAAAACTCCTTTCGAAATGCTACAATGTAGAAGTGTTTGAACCAAAAGATAAAATTTCTTATATTGATTTCTACAAAGATACCCTTTCCAAGATTGCAAAGACGCTATAAAAAAGATCAGCTTGTTGTACATCTGACCTTTTTATGTGTTAGGTATTGTTTTGTTTCATCCAATAGTCTGAACTATATGACTGCCCTGTGAATCTTCTTCGACAAGCAGTTTTGAAGGAATCTGATCCTCGAGAATCTGTACGTGTGAAATGATTCCAACAAGTCCGTTTGCTTCCGGAATACTGTTGTCTTTAATTGAATCTGCACCCGATCAGGCACAAGTCTGTCATGGTGAAGCCCATGCTGGAGCGGGTGAACCGCAGGAAGTATTTCGAAGAATACAAAAAAGGCGACCATCCCTTTATCGAGACAGTCGCCGTTGGCGGTGAATCAGGACCCGAGGCCAGAGTCTGCGACTATGCCTGAGTGATCGATATGCACATGCAGTGCGTTGAATATAATGTAGGCTTCCACTACCACCAGACCGGAAAGAGTTCAATCATCTTCAATGGTTTCATCCAACCAATCATCTTCAATGGTTTTTAGAGAAAAACCTTCTTTCTCTAATTCGTCAAGAATTATTGACTCAGGAATGGGCTCTATTATTAATGGATTTCCATCCAAAACAACAAATCCAAGCACCTTCGTGAGTTCTGAGGCTATCGCTTCAGCAGCTTCAGATCTTGATTCATAATCATCCCGTCCCAAGTTCACTGTACTTATTAGATAGTACGAGTCTCCGTGTTCTACAACGGCTAATCCAGTATAACTCTTGAATTTTATCTGGGAATTACTGCTGCTTCTGTAACCGCCAGAACCTCCCGAAGTTCCTACGCTAACACCAATACTAAAATCTGTAGCAAAGCCCACCACTTGGACAGGGTAATTACCCTCAACATTGCTCACCAAAGAACCTATTTTCTGGCGTTTCATTACATTATAGGTTTCTTCTGCCTGTTTTTCGCCGTCTGAATTTCTTGAGATGTTATAACAGATTTTATATCTCTTATCGCCATCCTCATCTGTTTCCTCTATGAATTCCCATTCTATGGGAAGATTGAAGTCTATTCTCTCGTCAAACATTTTTCCCTCCATACATAATTCTTATTATTTGTCATATACTATCTTTGGGGAATGTGTGTTCCGTTATTCCAGTGCGGCTTGGGCTTCTTCATCGCCACCTTCCGCCTTACCAATAATAGTCTGCATCACTTCCATGAAACTCGCGCTTCTGGCTAATTCCCCTTGATTCATCAACTCATCTGCATAACTCCAAAGCCGAAGTTGATCAGCCTCCATCTGATGGCCGCTTTCCGTAGCCTGCCGGATCGACCTTTTCATAATCATCATCTTCAAAGTTATCCATTCCCAATAAGTCTTTGTTCATACCAATACCTTCCTCTTTGTAAAAAGTTAAACCAGATCTCCAACAATAATTGTCTTATACAATATACTTTCTCAAATCCACGCCGTTCTTCTGCGCCAGTTCAACCAGTTCCCGATCCGACATGCGCTCCACTTTGGAGAGATCCATAACCGCCATCGGAAATCCGTTAAACATGGCCGTGCCGTAATAATCCTTCATGTCCCTGCGCAGCCGGTTTACATCAATTTAATATTCCATCGGATCCTCCTTTCGCCTTCTTTCTTTACCGGCGGAACAATCTTCCTGAATCTCCGCATCGGGAACCCGCAATTGTCACAGATCCCGCCGTTCATAGGTTCTCCGCACCTCGGACATCTTGCCATAATCGTTCCTCCTTCCGCGCATTCCGAATTGGATATGCTTAACATTTCATTTTACGAATAACGATTCACGTCACATATTGTTTTCATATAGCACGTATAATCACGCTGATATTTAGGAATCACATAGTAAAAACCCGCATCTTTTTTAAACACATCATCAATTTGGTAGTCGTGAACTGATTTAATCATCGTATTCCCTCCAAGTTTTTATTGCACTACCATACACAATCATATATTTAGATTGTGCGTACTCCTAAAAATAAACTCCGGCATTGATTACATAGACATTAACCATGCCGCAGGTGTGGTGCCCGTCTGATGACACACTTGAAGCGTCATCAAAGAGTTTGAAAATTTTAACCACCCTCGCCGAAGTTCCCCTAACGACTACATAGTCACCGACATCTTGCGTTACCACCGATGCAGCTCCGACAATTGCTCATTATCCAATAGTCTGAACTATATGACTGCCCTGTGAATCTTCTTCGACAAGAAGTTTTGAAGGAATCTGATCCTCGAGAATCTGTACGTGTGAAATGATTCCAACAAGGCCGTTTGCTTCCTGAATACTGTTAAGTACACTCATTGCATCAGCAATAGACTCCTCATCCAGGGAACCAAACCCTTCATCAATAAACAGTGCTTCTATTTTTATACCACTCTTCTGTGCAACAGTTGACATTCCAATAGATAATGCGAGCGAAGCAAGGAACTTTTCTCCACCGGAAAGAGTGCTAACGAATCTTCCATCATGCTCCTCACTGTTGTTATCAAATACTTTTAGTTCCAAACCTTTCTTATTCGTGCCCTGCGCTTTATCATCTGAACGGAACAGTCTGTATCTGCCACCATGCACCATCTCAAGCATTTTGTTTGCAGCAGTCACCACCGAAGAGAACATTATTCCGAGAACGTATCTTTGCAATCCGGTACCGGAATCGCCACGCAGTTTCTTTGCGAAAGCAAAGTCTTCGTCCGCCTGGCGAACTCTTTCTTCCATGCCTTTTCCGGCCTCCTTCAATTTGCTGACTTTGTCGTCAAGTCTCTTGATTTCACTGGATAATACTGCCATATTTCTGTTGTATTCATCCTGGGCTTCACGAGTTTTATCAATAATTTCCCGGCATTTATCAGCGTCCACCTCATCCTTCTCTTTTAGTTCTTCCCTAAGAGAATTAAGAGTTTCTCTGGCGGTTTTAAGACCTGCATCATAGTCTGCCATCTTAGATGACAAAGACTGCATTTCACTATTATCAAGCATTAGTCGCTCTGCTTCTTCACGAGTAGCAAAATGGTTTTCCGACAGTCCTTTTTCTACATCTGCCACTTTATCCGTATACAGTTTTTCAGCTTCCTTTACTTCATTGGTTGCAGATTCGATCTTCGCATTGGCTTCAACAATTGCTTCACTTGCTTTTTTCTCCAGCTCAGTCAGTTTTTTGCTCTGAAGTTCGTATTTATCAATGATCAATCTTATCTTGTTGATTTCTTCTTTCAGCTGCCTTGCATTTTCTATGCCTTCAACAAGATTTTTCCGTTTACTTTCCAGTCGTTCTGTGAGTACAACCACTTCCGACTTAGCTTTTTCAACAGTCGCATGCTTTTCATCTGCAGTGTTTTTTGCCTTTTCATACTTATCAGACTCATCCTGAAGTTCTAGGTACTTCTGTTCCACGCTATTTTTCTTCTTATCAACCTCGCTCTTTGTAATACTGTTTGCAGAAACGGTCGCTTTATTAGGATGTTCCCTGCTTCCACAGACCGGACAGGGGCGTCCCTCAATCAGTTGAGCCGCCAGTTCCCCAGTGATACCGGCCAGATATGTATTTAGCAAATGATCATGTTCTGCTTGCAATGCTTTGTACTCGTTTTGCAAACAAACAATTGACTCGGCATATGCATCACAGATTGCTTTTGCTTTATTTTCTGCTTCCGTAGCATCAGCCACTTCTTTTTTCTTTTGTTTCAGTTCTTTTTCAGCAGTATCAAGGCCCTCATAATCATCACATTTTCCTTCATACTGTATCTGCTTTTCCTTCAGTTTTTCTATATCGCTTCTTTTTGCTTCATGCTGTTTAAGCTGTTCTATTGCTTCATCATGGGCAGTCTTTTTAGACTCAGCATTTTTTTCAGTAAGTTCTGCCTCCGCTTTTCTTTTTCGAAGAGTTTCAGCAGATGTGCGCTCTGATTCAATAAGAAGTCTTACGTTATCTGCACGTTTAGCATTATTCAGAGTCACTTCCCACTTGGAACGATTTTCTTTCTGTGACTCTAGAAATGATATTTTATCTTCCGCTTTACGAAGATCACCAAATCGATTGGCCAATGCGAGATTATCCTGTTGTTCCTTGATTAGTTTTTCATAGTCCTGCTTTTCAAACTCTTCTTTTAGTACATTAGCCTCTTCATGTTTATTACTTGCAAGAAGGTCCAGCTGCGCAACAGAGCTACAGTTTTCTTCTTCCAGGCTGATTTGTATTTTCCTCTGTATTTCTTTTATTTCATTCCTCTTACTCTCCGCTTTTGCGAAGAATCGCTCCGCGATACTCTGCCATTTATCCTCGCCAAATATACTTGTGAGGATTTTCTCTTTCTCATCTGAATTTGAAGTAAGGAGTTTCTCGAACTGCCCCTGAGGAAGAACAATAACCTGCCTGAATTGATCATACTCCAATCCGATTATTTCAACAGCCTTTGCATTTACGGCTTTCTCTTTGGCATTTTCCATAAACGGCTTCCATACACCTTCCTCTGTCAAACAAGAAACATCATAGGAAGCCGAAAGATTTTTAACCTTTCTTTCAAGCCTACGTTCAAAACGATAAGTCTTTCCATGGTATTCAAATACGAATCTGACAAATGTGGTTTTATCATAAGGAGCTTTTGTACACCGCATTGCTTCAAAATCGTCTCTTCCGTGACCACTACTTTTTCCATATAAGGCAAATGTCATAGCATCAAGAATCGTCGTTTTCCCTGTACCTGTCTTACCGCAAATAAGGAATAAACCCTTTGAGGAAATAGCTTCAAAATCAACTCTTTCATGGCCTACATAAGGGCCAAATGCTTGAAACTCTACGCTTATTGGTCTCATTCTTCAACTACCTCCTTTTCATATTCTTTCAACGCATCTCTAAAAAGTTCCATCAAATGCCCGCTCGGTTCTTCTCCGATAATATCTTTACAATACTGTTCAAACACCGATTCAGGATTGGTGTCTGCCCTCTCCAGATCTTCTACAGTCATTGTGATCTTGGTATCATCCCTATCGAATCCCTTGCTGCTCACTTCTAAAAGGTTTTTGTATTTCTCCCTAACAGCAGCAATCGAATCGAGACCGACATAACTGTCCGTCACTTCCAGACGTACATAACCTTCAAGAATCTCTTTATCAAAATCTGCCTTCATTAGTTCATCAAAGGTTCCGGTAAGCGTTGTTCTTTTGTGAAGCTGAGGTAGTGGAACTATTCTATTCTCCCATGTGTCCGTATCGATGATCGTGACACTCTTTTCTTGCTTTTCTTCCTTTCCGAAGGAAAATGCCATCGGTGTTCCGCTGTAGCGAACGTTTTTGCTAATCTGCTGTGGTCCGTGCAGATGCCCCAGTGCCACATAATCAAATCCATCAAATACAAACGAACCAATCATAGTGGCACGTCCAACTTCTGCAGCACGGTCACTGACAGAAGTTTCAGCATCTACAATAAAAGAATGACTGATAAGAATATTCTTATGACCCTTGACAAATGCCTTGCGATATTTGTCAAGAACGACCTTATAAGCATCTTCCAAAGACTTAATCTCATCAGCATTTTCCGGATATACTGACTTAACCTTATCTGTCGAAATCCAAGGCAGCATATATATATCCACATCACCGACATTTACAACCTGAGGTGTTTTAGAAAGAGCACCCACAACATACAATCCACTTTTCTTAAGAAGTTCATTACACTGTGACAGCCTTTCCGCACCATCATGATTACCGGCTATTATATATACCGGAATGTTAAGTGTCACACAGATATATGTCATTACATCATCGTAGATGTGAATTGCTTCAGTAGATGCAATGCTCTTGTCGAATACATCACCGGCTAATAGTATACCGTCAACTTTTTCGGCAACTGCAACCTCACATATCTTTTCAATGGCAAATTTCTGATCTAAGGCATAGGATATTCCCCCTCGGAAATTCATTCCCAAATGCCAGTCAGACGTGTGTAAAAACTTCATTGTATCCTCCTTGCTTTCTTTTATCAGATTTCTTTTTCCATGTCTTCCAAAATCTTTTCGAGGTCATCTTCGATCAGAGAAGTATCGATACCTTCTACGTTGACCTTGATATCGTTCTGCCCCGTTATCTTGTCAACAGCTTTGGCCCATTCTTTTCGATTCTTCTCTTTATCCATCTCTATAGATCCAAGATGTTTCATGTCATTCTTCCAAATCGGGAAGCGTTTTAAAAACCATAACCTTCTGGGCAAGTTCCGGATCATCAGCAACCTCTAAGTATTTCTCATACCAATAAATCGCTGACTTCATATTATCGTCTACACCATGGCCAAACTGGTAACATGTACCAACTATTTTCATAGCCGGAGCATAACCTTGTTCTGCTGATTGGAGGCACAATGCAAAGCCCTTTTCATTATTTTTAGGAACAGTTTTTCCTAGGATATAAGCTATTCCTAAGCTATTCTGGCATCCTGAGTGATTTAAGTCTGCACCTTTTTGATAATATTCAATTGACCTCTTCTCATCTGCCTGAACACCTATTCCTTCATCATAAGCAAGAGCCAAAATCCACATGGCCTTTGGATCATTTGCAGCCGCAGCTTTTTGGGCCAGTGTTAAACTCTTTTCATACAAATCATCTTCGTAGTCTTCCCCCAGTGACATACCCAGATTCATAAATTCTTCAGCAAGTTCAGATGTGGCTGCTGCATCGCCATCGTTAGCTTTCTTTTGAAGTTCAATTATCTTACTGTACTTTTTTACATGGGCAGGTGCATCTTCATCGCCGTTTTCTTCAGCTCTCTGCATCCAATACAATGCTTGTTCAAAACTTTGCTCGACTCCTTCGCCCTTAAGATATTGAATGGCAAGATTAAATTGCCCTGTGGGATTATCCAACTCTGC
>JAILPU010000250.1 GCA_024699395.1 Lachnospiraceae bacterium
TCCATATAAAGATCGTACCCTTCAACAATAGCCGATGCGTCTGCGAAACGCTCCGCAACATCATTGTATCCTCCGTCTATTCCGAAGAGATGATATCCGTCTCCAAACAGACAATCATTTGCCCAATCCGTAGCCGGTGCACCCACTGCAACCATGGCAATCCAGTATACTAAGAACATTACTCCGGCAAAAATAGGAAGTCCCAGGAATCTATTGGTTACCACTTTATCTATCTTATCGGAAACAGAAAGGGTTCCCCTGTTTCTCTTTTTATAACAGGATTTGATTACCTCCGCGATATACACATATCTCTCGTTGGTGATAATGCTTTCCGAATCGTCGTCAAGTTCCTTTTCCGCAGCCTTTATTTCGTTTTCAATCTGCGCCATCTTATCGGATGAAATGTTCAACTGTTTCAGTACTTTGTCGTCACGCTCAAATATCTTGATTGCGTACCATCTCAGTCTCTCATCAGACATATCTGCTCTGACTGCATCTTCAATATGTGCAATGGCGTGCTCCACAGATCCCGAAAAGGTGTGCTTGGGCACTGTATTTCCGTTCTTTGCCGCTGTAATGGCCACTTCGGCAGCTTCCTTTACTCCGTCACCTTTAAGGGCAGATATTTCCACTACCTTACATCCCAGCTGTCTCCCCAACTCCTCAGTATTAATCTTGTCGCCATGCTTTTTGACCACATCCATCATGTTTATGGCAACAACTACAGGTATTCCCAACTCTGTAAGCTGTGTGGTCAGATACAGATTTCGTTCAAGATTGGTTCCGTCTATGATATTTAAGATTGCATCAGGCTTCTCATTAATCAGATAGTTTCTCGCTACCACTTCCTCAAGGGTGTAGGGTGAGAGTGAATAAATACCGGGAAGATCTGTGATAACCACATCGTCGTGATTCTTAAGCTTTCCTTCCTTTTTTTCAACTGTTACTCCGGGCCAGTTACCTACGAACTGATTGGAGCCGGTAAGTGAATTGAACAATGTGGTTTTTCCGCTGTTCGGGTTGCCCGCAAGGGCTATTCTTATTTTCATTTTTTCCTCCTGAATAAATATAATCTGCTGTTAGACTATTTAACCTCTATCATCTCAGCGTCAGCTTTTCGCAGTGACAGTTCATAATTTCTCACAGTCACTTCTATGGGATCCCCCAAGGGCGCCACCTTACGGACATAAACGGTTGCATCTTTAGTTATTCCCATGTCCATGATTCTGCGCTTAACCGCGCCTTCGCCATGGAGCTTTACAACAGTTACAGTTTCTCCGATCTTCACATCGCGTAATGTTTTCACTTTTTCTCCTCCTAAACCATTATTTTTCTCGCAAGTTCATCGCTTAAAGCGACCCTGCTTTCTTTCACCTTAACTATCACATTTTCTCCCAGGGTGCTTACAACACATGCCTCCTGTCCCGGCACGAATCCCAGATCCTCCAAATGTTTCTTAACCTCGGGACTTCCGCCGATTTTTTTGATTATATGAGGCTGACCTGATTCTGCATAAATAAGTGGCATCATATTTCCTCCCTGATGAAATCTTTACTTAGTTTTGCATCGCAAACAGATGTTAGAACCTTCTAACCGATTTAAAGTATAGTTAGTCTTTTCTAACATGTCAAGAGAGAAATTGATTTTTTTATTCAAATTAAAAGTGACCTCCGATTCCTATGAATCAAAAGTCACTTATCTATTCTCAATATTTTTTTTAGGACTGCATGCCGCAGGCTCTCGAATTTTTCATTCCATCTAATCCTCAGCACCAATAACAGAAATATCTTTTAATTCCGGCCATAGGATATTCCAATCAATTTGCTCTTTCTCTGCTTCTTCCTGCAATTTGGGAGCTATAACCAAATACTCAATATTCTTTAAATTGGAATATATTTGTGGACTTCTAAACAGATCATCTGTCGCCAAATTCGGATAACCCGCTTCCAGACATCTGAAACCTATTAAATCCGGTTCGGTCAGTGATTCATCAGAATAATTTCTCAATGCAAATACACCTTGGTCACCACCGGGAATTCTCGCACAAAGCACAATACTGATCAACTCATCCTGCTCATTTATTTGACTAATGCAATCAAATAAACTATCTATCTTTTCCTGACTGATTTCTTTATACGCAAATAAATAAGTGGTTTTCAGTCCTCTGTTCTCTTTTCCCATGTAAATGATCGATTTTTCTGCATTCTTTTTAATGTATTGGGGTATAGGATCGTCCGGAAGTTTACTCCACAATATTCCCCTACCACAAGCTGATAAAAAAAACGCAAAAAGAATCATCAAAAAACATATTCTTTTTCTTAAAAGCATATTTAATATTTTCCAATCCTTATAACGGTCAAGCGAACCGATTATGGTTTTCAAAATTTAATTTTAT
>JAILPU010000266.1 GCA_024699395.1 Lachnospiraceae bacterium
ACTAATTCTTTTATGGCCTGCGGCTGGTCGCCGGTAGGCTGATATTCCGAATGTAACTTGAAAATATTATCTGTTTTTTCCATTAATTATCTGCTTCTATTCCTTATTGTCTTGCTAAAAATTCTGCGGGAGTAAACGGGGCAATCTCACTCTTTTTGAAATCTCTTATATTTCTTGTAATAACGTAATCCGCATGAATCCTTTTGGCTGTAGCCGCCTGTATTGCATCCTCAAAATCATCCCACTGTATTTCCGCAGCTGTGCTTATATCCGATGAACTCAAATCCTCAAATGTGAAAATCAAAGAAAGACTCTTCATCACCTCATTTATCATCTCTGCATTCAGCTCTTTTCGCATAACATACACTATATTCGCAAAAGTTAAGGCCGATACACATCCCTCAACCAAATTCGTCTCACACATCTTCCATATTTTGGCAGAATCAATGTAATAAGGCTCCCTCTTTTGAAGGACATCGAGAATAATGTTCCCATCAATCAGTAATTTCATATTTCTTCCTCAGACTATCTTCCCTTACCTGACTCGTATCCGCATCGCCCTTAAGGATACCTGTAAGTGAATCTGTCAAATAAGACATCGCTTTACCACTGGGAATAAAACGTCCAACCTCCTTACCGTTTCTGGTGACAATCACTTCTTTACCACCCTGTACCAAGGCGAGATATCTACCAAAATTATTCTGCATCTCTGTAGCTGTTGCCGTTGCTGTATTTCCAATCATAATGTCACCCCGCTTTCATATTAGCTAATTTTATTATACCCCATTTTAGCTAATTATCAAGTTCTCGATGTTAAAATCTCTCATAATCCCCTTGTTTTGAATGCGTTTTGAATGTTTGAATTTGAAAAACCACCGGTATTTTGTTAAAATTATATATGGATTACTTCTTAAAATCCACATCTTTTGGAAGCTGTGTTTTCGAAAAGGAGGCAGACTGATGGAGGATCGCAAAAACAATATCGCCAAGAAAAAGCTGGGAGCCATAGTGGCGGCCGTGGTTTACTGCATACTGATAGCTCTTTACTTCGGTTCAATACTGTTCCTTGAAGCCCCTGCTTTTGCGTCCTGGCCGGTACTTCTTATAATAGGCGGCGTGGGTCTTACGGTGATCATCTGCTGTATCGTTGCATTAAGTCTAAGATTAAAGGAAATTGAAGGAGGAGAAGAAGATGAAGCTCGTAAGTATTGATACCATTCCCGGAGTTGAATACGAAGCCTTGGGAATCGTAAAAGGAACAGTAGTTCAGTCCAAGAATATCGGAAGAGATTTTATGGCAGGCATGAAAACTCTTGTGGGTGGCGAAATTGCCGGCTATACGGAAATGCTTGTGGAAGCAAGACAGATTGCCACAAAGCGCATGGTTGATGAAGCACAGGCCATGGGAGCAGACGCCATCGTAGGTGTAAGATTCGGATCCTCTGCAATAATGCAGGGCGCCGCAGAGATTGTAGCTTACGGAACTGCCGTTAAATTCAAATAACTCAAAACGCGGAGTAACCCGATGTGTACTCAAAATCACTGACACATTCCGGATTCTCCGCGCTTTTATTTTTCGCTATGTTACAGTTCGCTATATTATGTTTCGCATAATTACATTTCGCTGTATTACATTTTGATAATTTGCATATCTCTATATCACATATTCAAGTTTATCTGCAAAGTGTCCCAAGAAGCGCAGGGTTCGCGGGTCTTTAGGATTTTTTAAAACCTCTCTCGGGGAACCCTCCTCAACAACCAAACCATCTGCCAAAAAGACTACTTTATCAGCCACATCCATGGCAAATTCAAGTTCATGAGTGACGATAACGGAAGTGATTCTCTCCCTGGATATCCTCTTTATGATTTCCAACACGTCCTTCACCTTCTCAGGGTCCAAGGCACTTGTAGGTTCATCAAAGAGGATAACCTCAGGTTTTAAAGCAAGAGCTCTTGCTATACCCACACGCTGTTGCTGTCCACCTGACAGTTGGGAGGGATAATAATCCTTTCTGTCCAAAAGCCCCACAGCTTTAAGATTCTCAAGCGCAGATTCTATAGCCTTTTCCTTTGAATACTTTTTGGCTTTTATCAAGGGAAGGGTGATATTCTGTAAAGCAGTCTTATTTTCATAGAGACTGAAGTTCTGAAATACCATCGCCGTCGACTGACGTATCTTTAATATATCCTTTGGGGTTATCTTTTCAAAATCGTAGGAATCTTCTCCGATGGTAAGCCTTCCCTTGTCCGGTTTTTCCAAAAGATTGATGCACCGTAGTGCAGTTGATTTACCGGCACCCGACGGACCTATTACAGCAACTGTCTCCCCCTTTGAAACCTCTAAATCTATTCCGTTAAGTATGGTCTTTCCACCGAAAGACTTGTACAATCCCTGCAATTTGATCATAACAATCTCCAATCACTGTGCATCAGCTTTCCGCGTCCTGTATGTAAGCCTTCCCTCAGCAAATTTCTGCAAATACGAAAGTGCCGTGCTGAACAAAAGATAAATAAAAGCAACCTCAATGTAAAGCACCAGCGGTTCGTAGGTTACCGCCACAATCCTCTGAGTCGCCATAAACATCTCCTCGATGGTGATATTGGCAGCTAAAGATGTGTCCTTCACAAGTGAAATGAAGGTATTAAACAAGGCGGGGACACAGTTTTTAATCGCCTGGGGCAAAACAATATACACAATGCTCTGCCACAGGGTCAGACCGCAGGCTATGGCTCCTTCCGTCTGACTCTTGCTGACCGCCAGAACCGAACCTCTGATGGTTTCCGAAGCGTAAGCTCCCACATTCAATGAAAAGGCTATTATGGCAGATGGAATGCGGGGTATATTGAGGCCGATTTTGGGCAGCCCGTAAAAAATTATAAACAGCTGCACCAGCATAGGTGTTCCTCTGAAAACCCACACATAGAATCTGAAAAACCATGAGAGCACCTTTATCTTCATAACCCGGGTCACAGCCACAATAATTGCTATAAGTAAACCCAGAGCAAATGAGACCAACGTAAGGGGAATCGTATATTTCAAACCCGGAATCAGGATTTTGGGTAAAGATTTAATGACAATATCCAAAAGTCTTGAACTCATATTCTCCTCCATCCATTTTGCCTCATGGGCTCATTAAGTAAATCATTAGTGTGCAACGGTAATATCCTCTCCAAAATACTTTTCTGCGATTGCAGAGAGGGTGCCGTCGGCTCTGAGTTCTCCCAGTGCCTCATTAATATCCTTCTGAAGATCTGCATCCTCTTTGCGGATAAGGATAGCTGATTCGGTAGCCTCCTCTGAGGTAGCCACAATCTTTGCATTGGCGTCGGGCTGTGAAGCCTTAAAGTCAAGGAAAGTAACGTTATCATTAACGGTTGCGTCGGCTCTTCCTTCTAAAACGAGCTGAATTGACTCGGAAAAACCGTTGGTGGATACGATTTTGCCACCATAGCTCTCAGCAAGCTTTGCCCAGTTACTTGTAATTGTCAAAGACACATCCTTGCCGTCAAGATCTTCAAAACTGTTGATGTCTTCATTGTCACCATTAACGATTACAACACCGTAAACATAGGTGTAAGGATCTGAGAAAAGATACTTTTCTTTACGCTCATCAGTGATACTCACCTGATTGGCTATTGCGTCATACTTGCCGGCGTCAAGTCCTGCTATAATACCATCCCACTGGGTTTCGGTGAATTTAGCTTCAACGCCAAGCTTGTCGGCAACAGCCTTTGCAACCTCCACATCAAAACCAACCAGCTCCCCTTCCTCATTGTGATAAGAGTAAGGTGAATAGGTACCTTCCGTCGCAAATGTGATGGAATCTCTTGTCTTGGTTTCGGTTTCTTCTACTGACTCTGTTTCTTCCACTGTTTCTTCCACTGTTTCACTTACTTCGATCTCGGAATTTGAAGAAGCCGGCTCGCTTGAAGCGACCTTTTCACCGCATCCTGTAAATGTTCCTATAACTCCAACTATCAATAAAAGTGATACTAACTTTTTCATAATCTTTTTCCTCCGTAAATCTTATAATTTAAACATATGTCTGCAGCTCTGTTTAGGTTGAGCTAATCTTACTATCGAAGGACAGGGTTTGTAAAATCGTTTGATTTTATCGCAAGTTATAACCTTTGCCTATTAAATAAAATGGCATTTAAAAAACGCGGGGCATACCGATGTGTACTCAAAATTTCTGACACATGCCGGTCTCTCCGCGCTTTCATTTTCGCTATATTACATTTTCAAGTTTATCTGCAGGATGCCCACAGATATATTTTTTTGATTTAGCATGCTATCTAGCCCTGCTCATTTAAATATACACTTACTCTGTTCTGGATAACATTTACCGTATCATCCATAGTCTTATTACCCTTTAAGAAACCTTCCACCTCTTCATAGAGAATCAACCAGATGCGAAAATCGTTAATAGACGCAGGCTCTGCATTTTCAAGCATTTCCCTCATGTCTTTGATATCATCCTCTGTTGCGGCATAAACATCAAGAGAAATATCCCCCATGTCTATTGTAAACATAGGCTTTTCAACCTTTTCCCCGTTGTCGTCGAGAGAATACATGGGTATTTTTGCACTTTCCAATGCCTTATCGAGGCTCTCTAAATAGGTGGGGAAACTCGAACTCCAGTCCGTGTTTTTAATAAGATACTTAACAAAATCCCATGCAGCTTCCTTGTTCTCGCATTTCTCCGATATGGCATAAACTCCCGAAAGAGTCTGAAGAGAGGTGCCTTTTTGGTTATCCGAAGGATATCCCACATAACAGATATCCTCAGAAAATATCATTTTATCAATCAAAAACGAAAGGGGAGTATTTGCGTTTTCCGGTCTCAGTTTTACTTTACCTTCTCTTACAAGATTTAAGGTATTATCATCATCATCAGAATCGCCTGTATCCTCGGGGAAACGCATTGAAAATTCAAGCAATTCTCTGAACTCCTCGCTGTCAAAATTGCAAGTTCCTTTCTCAATATCCACAAACCTGTTCAATTGACCGATCATGAGCCTTGCATATATTTCTGTTCTTGATGCATTAATACAGGTTATCTCGTTATTATCACCTAATTCAAGCTTATCCTTGAATTTATCAAGATCCCAGCCGATGCAATCTCCAAAAGTGCTCTTGGGTCCCACCAGTGTACATACACTTACAACGGTTGGAATCGCATATAAACCGTCACCAACACTATATGTGTCCAAAGAACCCTTTAGGAAATCGTCCCGGGACATTTCGGAATCGTTATCAAGTAAAGGATTCAGATCGCATAATACACCGCTTTTTATTAATTCTATGGTATTTATGGAGCTAATATCTATAATGTCGGGAATGTTTCCTGCGGCAATATCCATGGTGAATCTTTCATCAACTCCGTCAAAATCACTTGCTTCATATTCCAAAACTTCGATTTTGAAATCCTTTGACTTTTTGTTATAGCCTACGGCAAGATTTCTCATTTCAGAGGCGTCGTTTTCTTCGAATACACAGATGGTGATTACCTCTCTTGTATCCTCCAAAGCCTCACCCTTTGAGGCAAGGTATACCTCCGTTTCATAGCTTTTCTCTGTGACCTCGTTATTTAAAATATAAAAGCTGTCATCTCCTTTATATGCAAGTCCCATTACATTGTCGGAGATAATTTCCATTTCCGACAATCTTACAACAGCTTCGTTGGTCTTTTCCTTTAAATCATATTTAAACAGTTGATCGGCAAAGGTAAAATAAACCGCTGAGTTCTCATTGTCGACACACAATCCCCTACAGGATGAATCAACAGGGGGATTAAAAATCAGCTGTATTTCCCCGGTTAAAGCTGACATTTTATAAAGTCCACAGTTTCCACTCTCGGAAAAGAAAACCAGCTCGTCTTCGTCAAGGGTATCTACATTACTTACGAAACCGGCCACATTGGTTTCAAACAGTTTTTCCCCTTCCTTATCAAAGCCTAAGATTAACGTATCGCTCTCACCGAAAGAATAAATGTACGCATTCCCATTTTCATTAATATATGCTCTTATGTAATGATTGCTTCCGCTCTTAGTAAGGTTATCTGCTTTATCCCTGATGTCAATCCTGTTTACTTCTTCCCCGTCGGTATCAAATTCTATCAGGGAAAGGTCCTTTATATTTCCGTCCTCAAGGGTCTTTAAAACACCACGGATACTTCCGTCTTCCAAAAGGCCTGCTCCCAAAAGGATATTTTCCCTGTTAAGGGTAAGATCCTCGTTACCTTCCTTCGAGTAAGCTAACTTCTTTGTTTCGATTGTTCCGTCACTTATGTCTAAAAGCGCAATTTCCTTTACACTGTTTATATCTTCATTTGTATCGTCATCTTTCTCAACGGGTAAAAGAACTTTTCCACATCCCTTTCCGTACCAAAAACTCATTCCGGTATTTACCGACTCAAGAGATGATGCAATAAAGGATTCCTCCTCACTGTAGAGGATTGCACTTTCCTCCTGTACTTCTTTTTTACCGCATCCTGTCATCCCCAAGACAAGAGATGCTGATAAACATACACTTAAAAAAATTTTTTTACTGTTACTAAACACACTTTTCCCTCGTTTTCTATATTTTTCTTCTTACTTTCTCTCGTTCAAAACTCCGTCTTTAATCACAAATACTCTGTCGCAGTTTTTCAAAAGACTTTCGTTGTGGGTTATCATTACAACAGTTCTTCCGAATTCCTTCACTGCTTTATTTAACAATGTCATAACATCCTCGGTACTCTCCGAATCAAGATTACCCGTGGGCTCATCCGCTAAGATTATGGCAGGATTTGAAACGATGGCTCTGGCTATGGCAACACGCTGTCTCTGACCGCCTGACAGCTTTGTCACATTTCTGTCTTTAACATCTTCAATCCCCAGCTCCTTCAAAACCTTTTCCACGTACTCCCTGTCTTCTTTGTGACCTCCCAGCTGTATGGGCAATACCACATTTTCATAAACCGAAAATACCGGAATAAGATTATAATCCTGGAATACAAAACCGATCTTGTCTCTTCTG
>JAILPU010000297.1 GCA_024699395.1 Lachnospiraceae bacterium
ACGGGTTCGATTCCCGTCGGAGTCACTTTAGAAAGCGTTAACCTTAAGGGTAACGCTTTTTAACGTTTTTAGGCTTTACTTTTTATACAGAAATTTTTATTATGAGAAGTGGCGGAACCCTTTGAACTATATTTTATTAAATGCCTAAGAGGGATGTATTGTGAAATATGATAATATAACAAAAGCAATTTTCATAAGTCGTCCCAACAGGTTTATCGCAGAGGTGGATATAGAGGGGCATAAAGAAACGGTTCATGTTAAGAATACGGGAAGATGTAAGGAACTGTTGATACCCGGATGTGAAGTATATCTTACGGCACCGGGGAACCCTGAGAGGAAAACAAAATATGATCTTGTGGCTGTAAGAAAAAGTAACGGGATACTTTTTAATATTGACAGTCAGGCGCCCAATAAAGTTGTGAAAGAATGGCTTTTGGAAAGAGATTTTGATAAGGTAATTCCCGAATATACCTATGGGGAATCCAGAATCGATTTCTATATGGAGCGTGGGGATGAACGCTATCTTATGGAAGTTAAGGGGTGTACCCTTGAGGTGGATGGTATGGGATATTTTCCCGACGCACCCACCAAACGGGGCGTAAAACATCTTCGTGAGCTTCAAAAGGCTGTTAATGAGGGCTATAAAGCAGTTCTTGCCTTTGTTATTCAGATGGATGGCGTATCGGAGGTAATACCTAACAAAAAAACGGATCCTGAATTTGAAGAAGCCTTTGAGGCAGCTAAATCAGGCGGAGTTGAGATTCTATTTTTAAGGTGTCATGTTGACCCTGATTCACTTATTATATCCGATACCGTATCATAGAACTTGATAATCTTTTTTTCGAACCTGTATTATAAACCTGATAATCCTTAGGTTGTCCCATAGTTTTTCTTAAACTTGATTCTCTTTCTGAATCTTTGATTAAATAGGAGAGGTTAAAATGTATTATCTGATTGATACCATGCTTCAGGAATGTTCCTTAAAGGAATGCCATGGCAATAAAAAACAGTATGTGGCTGTCTTGGATCCACAGGAGTGGATTAAGGAGAGAGAAAGCTTTGAAATGGGAATCGATATAGAGCCCGATACCACAGAGATTTATGCTACCAATGCGGATGTGAACTACGATTCCGTAACCGGGGCTTTTTCCATTCCCGACAGAAGAAATATTTTGGGAGAGTGTCATAATTTTGCTTTCGCTCTCGATGAAAAGGGAATAGTGTTTATCGATCCGGCTGACATCGTTACGGGGCTTATTAAGAAGATTACCCTGACCAAGAAGTGGAGAATGCCAAGCCTTGAAAGGTTCATCTATGATTTTTTGGAGCAGATAGTCTATGAGGACTCAAGGATATTGGAATCCTATGAAAAGAAGTTAGATATCATAGATAATGAACTAGACAGCGGAAACGAAGCCGATCTTGAAGCTTTGAATGATATAAGGGGAGAATTAAGAGACCTTCGTACTCACTACAACCAGCTTATTGAGCTGGCACAGGAGTTTGAGGAGAACGAGAATAACTTTTTTAAAGCAGAAAACTTAAGGTTTTTCAGGCTGTTCTCCAACAGAGTTTCCAGGTTGTATGATATAGTGAATTCTCTTCTTGATTATACCAATCAGATCAAGGATACCTATCAGTCACACCTTGATGTAAAACAAAACCGTATCATGACTGTTCTTACAGTGGTGACCACCATCTTCATGCCCCTTACTCTTATTGTGGGATGGTACGGCATGAATTTTAAGTATATGCCGGAACTGGAGTCTGAGTGGGGTTACCCTGTTGTGATAGCATTATCCGCGATAATCGTAATATTCAGTTTGATATTTTTTAAGAAAAAAAAGTGGCTGTAAGTTTTGGATGGGAATTTGACATATGACAATCTGGAATCCCTGGCACGGGTGTCGTAAGATAAGTCCCGGATGTGCGAATTGTTATGTTTACAGACGGGATGAGAGTATCGGAAAAGACGCCTCCCAAATTACGAAAACTAAAGATTACGACCTTCCCATAAAAAGAACCAGATCCAAGGATTATAAGGTTACACCCCGTGACGGAATCGTATTTGCATGCAT
>JAILPU010000015.1 GCA_024699395.1 Lachnospiraceae bacterium
AATATATGTTTGTTGGTTTTGTAAGTCTTTTCTTTTGTAATTTGAAAGCCTGATCGGGTTACAAAGGAAAAGTCCTTATCAATCAGTGCTTCAATAACGATTAAAGTATTGGGCGTAACGTATGGCCTATCCCTAAGAAGCTCTAAAAGTTCCTCCTCCTTATCCATCATATAGGGAGGATCCATAAATATAATATCAGCTTCCTTAAGGTTTAATTCCCGTAGTGTGACAAAGCAGTCATTACTTACCACAACCGCCGAATCAGCCAGTTTTGTAAATGTGAGATTGTCCTTAATACACTTAATCGCATCCTTGTTATTATCCAGAAAATATGCTTTTGAAGCCCCTCTGCTTAAGGCTTCTATGCCGATGGCACCGCTTCCGGAAAAGCAGTCTATAAAGACAGCCCCTCCCAGATAAGGCATAAGCATATTAAATAGGGTTTCCTTTATTCTGTCGGTGGTGGGTCTTGTATTCATTCCCTTGGGTGTCTTTAAGGGAAGGCTTCTCGCTTTACCTCCTATGACGCGCATAAGGTTAACCTCTCACTTTGACGCCCTTGGCGCCTCTCTTCATCAGCTTTACGGAATTTAAAAATACCTCTTTGCCGTTATGCTCTATGTATGTTTCATCAATATAGTTGGTGAAGTATACATTCTTTACGTAGTCCTTGGCCCCAAGTTTTATGGCAATGGCTCCACGTGCATTCTTTTTTTGCTCGGGAATCTCATCGATCTCAAAGCGAAGCATATATCCTTCATGGGTCACAAGAATCATGTTTTTCTGGGTTACCACAGGGAATACGCTTACAAGGCTGTCGTCATCCATAAGTTTGGTGGCTGCGATGCACTTCTTGGATACATCAAACTCTCCTCCGTCCACAATCTTACAAAGACCCTTCGCGGTAACGAAAACAAGTCTGTAAAGATTAACTGCGGACTGGGAGCAGGCCATAATAATTTCTTCCGAATTGGAATCATAATTACTTACGTTATCAATGGGTATACCCTTGTCTCTCAATTTGCCCATGGGAAGGTCTTTTACCTTTACAGTATGAAGAAGACCTTTGGAACCGAACAGGCAAACTTTTCCCGTATTCTTAATGGTAAAGGCATATCTGAAATCAGTCTCGCATACTTCCTTGTTTCTCTCATAGGTGGAAGTATCAATGGTTTTAGCGTATCCAAAACGATCCATAAGGAATACCACTTCTGTTTCCGCAGGTTCGTTTTCTTTGTAAACCGCCTCTTCAAGATTGTCTATAAAGGTTCTTCTCTTTCTTCCGAACTCAGCCTTAATATCGTCCAGTTCATTCATGATAACGCGAGCCATGGATTCTTTTCTCTCAAGTATATCCTCATATTTGAAGATATTGGCCATGGTCTCTTCGTGCTCATTTATAAGTGCTTCCAGCTCCAGACCTATAAGTTTGTAAAGACGCATCTCCAAAATGGCATTGGCCTGCTTTTCGGTAAACATAAGCTGAGTAGCCATTATCTTGGATTCCTTGGTCTTGAATCGAATGCCTTCAACCTCACCGTTAACAAGGCAGTTAAAGGCCATCTTTCTGTCTTTTGAGCCCCTTAAAATCTCTATTACAAGATCGATAACGTTGCAGGCTCTTATAAGTCCTTCCTGGATCTCTTTTTTCTCCAGCTCTCTGTTTAAAAGGTTGGTATATTTTCTTGTGGCCACCTCAAACTGAAAATCCACATTGGCTTTAATAATATCCTTAAGCCCCATGGTTTCGGGACGGCCTTTGTATATACCCAGCATATTTACGCTGAAGGTATCTTCAAGACGTGTTTTTTTATAAAGCATATTTATAAAATTATCCACGTCCGCATCTTTTTTCAGTTCAATAACAATCCTGATTCCTTCTTTGGAGGACTGATTGGATATATCCACAATGTCTGTGGTTTTCTTGGTTTCATAAAGGTTTGCCACATCGGAAAGGAACTTGGCGATATTGGCACCTATCATGGTATAGGGGATCTCGGAAATAACCACCAGTGTCTTCCCGTTTTTACCCTTCTCCACTTCCACTTTGCCACGGATCTTAATCTTTCCGGAACCCGTTGTATATATGTCAAGAAGCTCATCCTTGTTGGTAACAACGCCGCCTGTGGGAAAATCCGGTCCCTTAATATGCCTCATAAGCTCTTTGACTGTAATGTCTTCGTTAAGCATATAGGCTTTAGTGGCTTCAATAACCTCAGAGAGATTGTGGGGAGGTGTGCTTGTAACCATACCAACCGCAATACCCTCGGAACCGTTTATAAGGAAATTGGATATCTTTGCGGGAAGAACTTCCGGCTCCTTCTCCGTCTCGTCAAAATTGGGAACGAAATCCACCACATCCTTATCAAGATCCGAAAGGAGGGCTGTCTGGGATATTTTCTGAAGTCTCGCCTCCGTATAACGCATTGCAGCAGCTCCGTCACCTTCGATATTGCCGAAGTTACCGTGACCGTCCACAAGGGGAAGGCTCTTTTTAAAATCCTGAGTAAGCACCACAAGGGCTTCGTAAATGGAGCTGTCGCCGTGGGGATGATATTTACCCATGGTATCTCCCACAATTCTGGCGCTTTTCCTGTAGGGCTTGTCGTATCGGATTCCGAGCTCATACATATCATAGAGAGTCCTTCTCTGAACCGGTTTAAGGCCGTCTCTTA
>JAILPU010000124.1 GCA_024699395.1 Lachnospiraceae bacterium
CCAGGATGATGCGAAGTTTGCCACCAGAATAGTGAGAAACATTCTCACAGAGGTTTTGCCGTATCTTAATATTCCCATGACGGAGCCTTTATGTGAAAGCGAGATCGAGGAGCTCAATGCTCTTCAGATAGATATCAAAAATTCCTATATTAATGAGAATCAGGAAGCTGAAACTGCCTCCGACGAAGAAAATCCCGAAGGCACCAAACCGCAGGATGAAACCTCCGACACCGTCGCCCAAGAAGGCGATGCACAGAGTACCGAACAAATAGGTGAAACGACAGAACCGGGCAACAATCTGGCGGATGTCATCGGGGATCAGGTTGCAGACCCTGACAATGCAGAGGCAATACCCCATGATCCTGATGAGGATTCATATGATCTTATAGGAAATGATATTCCCGGGGCACCCGGAGAATAATCAAAGGGAGTGATGAAATGTTTACTAATAAGAAAGTACTTGTCATAGGTACGGGAATAAGCGGCGTGGCTGCTTCCAGACTTTTACTTGACTATGACAATGAAGTTATTCTTTATGACAGCAATGAAAAAGTGGATGCGGACAAGTTGAGGGATATGTTTATGCCTCAAAGTTCTGTTAAATGCATTACGGGAGCAATAGATGATGAATTGCTTAAGAGTGTTGAGGTGGCTGTATTAAGCCCCGGTGTTCCTCTTGATATCCCCATTGTAGTGGATCTTAAGAACCAAGGAGTGGAGATTATAGGTGAAATCGAGCTGGGATTTCTGGTGGAAAAGGGTGAGGTTGTAGGTATCACCGGAACAAACGGAAAAACCACCACCACCACCCTTATGGGCGAGATTATGAAAAGGCATTTGGGGGAAGAAAGAACTTTCGTTGTGGGAAATATCGGAAACCCCTATACCGAGGAGGCTCAGAGTACAAGAGAGGATACTGTTACCGTTGCGGAAATCAGTTCCTTCCAGTTGGAGACAACCCGTACTTTTAAACCCAAGGTTTCGGCAATTCTTAATATAACTCCGGACCATCTTAACAGGCATCACACCATGGAAGGCTATATCGAGGCCAAGGAGAGAATAGCCGCTTTCCAGAATAAAGATAATGTGTGCGTGCTTAATTTTGAAAACATCTATACAAAGGATTTCGGTGAGAGAACTACAGCGAGACCGGTGTATTTTTCATCCCAGAGAGCTTTGAAGGACGGATATTTTTATCGCGACGGATATATTTTTAAAAGTGTTAACGGTAATGAAACAAGACTTTTAAATACCGATACCGATATGAATCTTGTGGGAGAATGCAATATAGAGAATGTTATGGCTGCCATAGCCATGGCAGAAGCTATGGATGTTCCCATGGAAACCATTCTCGCGACCATAAAAGATTTCACCGCAGTGGAGCACAGAATAGAGTATTCCGGCACAAAGAACGGCGTTGATTATTACAACGATTCCAAGGGTACCAATCCCGATGCTGCCATTCAGGGTATAAAAGCAATGAAAAAGCCCTGCGTACTTATAGGCGGCGGCTACGACAAGCAGAGTGAATTCGATGAATGGATAGAGGCCTTTGATGGTAAAGTCAAGGCTTTGGTGCTTATAGGTCAGACTAAGGAAAAGATAGCGGCATGTGCCAGAAAGCACGGCTTCAACGATATTTATATGTGCGAGACCTTCGAGGAATGTCTCAAGCTTTGTACCGAGTTGGCAAAGCCGGGGGATGCGGTTCTTTTGTCTCCCGCCTGTGCAAGCTGGGGTATGTTTGATAATTATGAAGAGAGAGGACGTATCTTTAAGGAGTATGTTGCTTCTCTCGAGTAGGGATGAGGGTAAAAATGCGGGATTCCGATAATCGCAGACAAAGAAATAGAGCAACAGGTTATTTTGACTACAGCCTTTTGTTTATAATGTTTATATTGCTGGGCTTCGGACTGCTTATGATTTTTTCGGCAAGTTCCTATCAGTCCTTCAACAATTTCGGTACATCAACTTATTATCTCAAAAGACAGCTTTTAAGTATTATAATAGGTGTCGTGCTCATGGTTATATGTGCGGCGGTGCCCTACAATAAGATGCTTAAACTGCTTCCTTTGCTGATACTGGCCAGCTTTGTTTTCGTTATTCTGGTTAAGGTTCCGGGATTTAAGGTAGAGAGAAACAATGCAACCCGTTGGATACGCCTTATTCCGGGAAGCAATCTTTTGGTCTTTCAGCCTGTTGAGATAGTGAAGCTTATGATCATTCTGTCCATGGCCAAATTCATGGACTTTGTGGGTGCCGGTATAAATAAGCCAAAGACCTGGATGGGTATAGGCGGATTTGTTGGATTTTTTGCAATGCTTATTCTTGTATTGACCAACAATCTTTCTTCGGCCCTTATTATATGTGCAATTGCGGTTGCAATGTTTTTTGTGGCATGTCCCAGATTTGATATTTTTGTGATAGGAGCGTTGGCTTGTGCTGCGGTGGCTGTTATTGCTGTTTTGGTAGCGGTTAAGGCACCTCCCGGATCGCACTTCAGATTCGGACGTATTACGGCATGGCTTAATCCGGAAAGCTCCGAGAACGGCTATCAGGTTTTACAGGGTCTCTACGCTATAGGAAGCGGAGGCTTGTGGGGCAAAGGCTTGGGACAGAGCATGGAAAAATTAAGCTATCTTCCCGAGGCGCAAAACGATATGATTTTTTCCATTATATGCGAGGAACTGGGAATATTCGGCGCCATCGCCGTAATCCTTCTTTTTGTTCTTCTTATATGGAGAATGACCATTGTAGCATTTATGGCTCCCGATCTTAAGGGGTCTTTGATTGTTACAGGGGTGCTGGCTCATATTGCGGTTCAGGCGGTTTTGAATATAGCCGTTGTTACCAATTCCATACCAAATACCGGCGTTTCCCTACCGTTTATTAGTTACGGAGGTACTTCGGTGAGCTTCCTTATGGCGGAGATGGGATTTGTTTTCGGTATTTCCATGAGAAGCGGAGGAATAAGGAAACGACCGCGAGTCCAAGAGGGTGAAGCTGTATGAGTAAACCTTCAAAAAGATGGATAATACCGGCAATTATAGCAGTGCTTCTTCTTATAATTATTGCGGGGGCGTTTTTCGTTATCACAAGATACCGGATTGTGAACGTGTATGTGGACGGAAATGTTCATTATACCGAAGAAGAGATTAAAAACATGGTTATGAAGGGAAGGTTTGACGATAATTCGTTAATTCTTTCCATGAAA
>JAILPU010000160.1 GCA_024699395.1 Lachnospiraceae bacterium
TCTCGCGCCGGTTGCCCGGCCTGCCGCATTTCGAGTGCGGTCCCTTCAGCCAAACTTGGGTACAACTCCATATGTGTGACGGAATATACGTTAATGATACTTTTGTTTACAACAAAATTTTTGTGAGAAAAATAAATACAACCGCTGCAAACACGCTGTTTTACAGCATGTCGAGACCGTTCTTGGTTGCTACATTTATTTATTTTAGCAGAAAGGCGTTAATTAATGCAACCTCTTTTTTATGTTGCTGTAAGGTTTTTATTTTGATAAAATTATAGTAGTTTCCATAAGCTTTTCGACACAGCGAAGGCTTAGGGAATCCGAAACAGTATATGGCTTAAATCGAAATTATCTGAGGGATTTAGTGTGGAGGAGGTACACGGTATGAGACGTATCGGAATGCTTACAAGCGGAGGGGACTGTCAGGCCCTTAATGCAGCCATGAGAGGCGTGGTAAAGAGTTTGTTTACCAGCGGCGAAGCTATTGAGATTTACGGTTTCCTTGACGGATACAAAGGCCTTATAAATTGTAATGTGAGAATGCTTGACGGCAGGGATTTTTCCGGAATACTTACAAAGGGCGGAACCATTCTCGGTACAAGCCGTACACCCTTTAAGACCATAACAGAGCCGGACGAGAACGGCGTGGACAAGATAGCTGCCATGAAGCAGAATTATTATAAGCTGGGTCTTGAGTGCCTTGTGGTTTTGGGCGGAAACGGAACCCACAAGACGGCCAATCTTTTAAGTGAAGAGGGGCTTAACGTCATCACTCTTCCCAAGACCATCGATAACGATCTCTGGGGAACGGATATGACCTTCGGTTTCCAGAGTGCGGTTAACATTGCCACCGATGCCATTGACTGCATCCATACCACAGCAGCTTCCCACGGAAGAGTGTTTATTGTGGAAGTTATGGGACACAAGGTGGGATGGCTCACACTTAATGCCGGAATGGCAGGGGGAGCTGATATTATCCTGGTTCCCGAGATTCCCTACGATATCAATAAAGTTATTTCCAAGATAGATGAGAGAGACAAGAGAGGCAGTCACTTTACCATCATAGCAGTGGCGGAGGGCGCTATTTCCAAAGAAGACGCCAAGCTTTCCAAGAAGGATTATAAGGAGAAACTTGCAAAGAGCCCTTATCCTTCCGTTTCATACGAAATCGCCGCAGCTATTCAGAAAAAGACCGGTCGTGAGGTGAGAGTTACCGTTCCAGGTCACATGCAAAGAGGCGGAAGCCCTTGCCCTTACGACAGAGTTTTTGCCAGCCGTCTGGGTGCGGAGGCAGGAAGACTTATCCTCGAAGAGAAGTACGGATTTATGGTTGGATATAAAAACAGGGAGATCGTTAAGGTTCCCTTAAAAGATGTGGCCGGCAAATTAAAGAGCCTCGATGCCAATTCAAGCATCGTTAAAGAGGCTAAATGGCTTGGAATATCATTCGGTGACTGATACCGGACGTAACAGACAGGCTTGCGGATCTGACGCAAGCTTGTTCTATGCTTAAATATTTTTAAGGAGCGCACAATGTCTTACACCGCTTTATACAGGAAATTCAGACCTCAGGAATTTTCCGACGTAAGAGGCCAGGAACATATAGTAAGGACACTCAAAAACCAGATAAAGGTCAACAGAGTGGGACATGCCTATCTTTTTACGGGCACAAGAGGAACGGGAAAAACATCCGTTGCCAAACTTATGGCCAAGATGCTTAACTGCGAGTCCCCCACAGATGACGGCCCCTGCGGAGAGTGCCGCATGTGCCGTGCCATTGCGGCAGGTGCAAGCCTTAATGTGAGGGAAATCGATGCCGCATCCAATAACGGCGTTGACAATATAAGAGATATAATCGAGGAGGTTTCTTATCCTCCCGCTGAAGGAAAAGTTAAAGTCTACATTATAGATGAGGTTCACATGCTTTCCGCGGGTGCGTACAATGCACTTTTAAAAACCCTTGAAGAGCCTCCGTCATATGTGGTGTTTATACTGGCTACCACCGATGTTCATAAACTTCCCATAACCGTCCAGTCCAGATGCCAGCGCTATGATTTTAAAAGGATAGGGATTGATGTCATAGCCCAAAGAATGAGGGAACTGGTGGACAAGGAGGAACTTAAGGCCGACGACAGAGCTTTGGAATATATAGCAAGAGCCGCCGACGGCTCCATGAGGGATGCGCTTAGCCTTTTGGATCAGTGCCTGGCCTTTTGTATCGGTGAGGAGCTTACTCTGGATAAGACCCTTTCAATTTTGGGAGCGGTGAATATCGATGTTTTTGACAGGCTCTGTAAAGCTCTTACCGAGGGAGATGTTTCAGAGAGTATTAAAATACTGGATGAGGTGGTAAACGAAGGCAGGGAGCTTGTGAGATTTGTCATAGATATGACAGGGTATCTCAGAAATCTCATGCTTGTAAAAGTATCGGATAAGGATACGGACTACCTTGAACTGTCTAAGGAAGACATGGAAGTGATCACCAAAAGAGCTGCCGAAATCGACCTTGATCTTATCATAAGATATATTCATGAATTTTCGGAGCTGGCTAATAAAATAAAATATGCCCAGACCAAGAGGATACTGGTGGAGGTGGCATTTATCAGAATGTGTCGCCCTCAGATGGAGACCGACAGCGAGGCGGTGCTTGACAGAATAAGACAGATTGAAAAAAAGCTGGAAGAAGGAATTACTGTAAGAACAAGAGTTGAACAGACCACTGACGAAACGGCTCCTGTTAAGGAAAAACCTGTTCTTCAGGCGGCTATACCCGATGATGTAAAGTATCTTGTTTCAAACTGGAATCAGATTATCAATAATGCGGAGAGATCCTTAAAGGAGTATCTCAAAAAAGCAAGGCTCAGTCTTGGGAGTAACGGTGAACTTATAATAGCTTTCTGTGATGTGCTCAGTATGGAATATTTTGAGGCACCGGAATACAAGGAGGAACATGCCGCACAGCTTAACAGCCTATTGGAGCAGGTTACGGGTAAGCATGTGGATTACAGAATAGTCAAGGTTGACAACAGAGAGAATTTTGAAGAAAATTATGTTGATATTACATCCATGATAATGATGGATATTGAAGAAAGTGAGGAATAAAAATGGCAAAGCGCGGAGGATATCCCATGGGCGGCGGTATGCCCAACAACATGGCCAATCTTATGAGACAGGCTCAGAAAATGCAGCAGCAGATGGAGCAGGGACAAAAGGATCTTGAAGCAAAGGAGTTTGTTGCTACGGCAGGAGGCGGAGCTGTAACGGTTACCGCAAGCGGTAAGAAGGAGCTTGTTAGCCTTAAGCTTTCCAAGGATATAGTGGATCCCGACGATACAGAGACACTTGAGGATACAATTGTGGCAGCAGTAAATGATGCCCTTAAGCAGGTTTCTGACGCATCCAATGACATTATGGGCAAAATGGGTGCAGGGCTGGGAGGCTTACCCTTTTAATGGATCTTTACGGCGGATATGTTAGTAAATTGATAGAAGAGCTCAGTGCTTTACCGGGTATTGGCTCTAAGTCTGCGGAGCGGCTTGCTTTTCATCTTATCAATATTCCCAAGGAAAAGGTGGACAGGCTTGCCAATGTTATGATGCAGGCTAAGAGTAATGTCAGGTATTGCGAGAAATGTTTTACCCTTACGGATAAGGAACTTTGTCCTGTGTGTGCCGACGAGGGAAGAGACCACAACCTTATAATGGTGGTGGAGAATTCCAGGGACATGGCGGCTTATGAGAAGACCCAGAAATACAAAGGGGTTTATCATGTGCTTCAGGGAGCAATATCACCCATGGTGGGGATAGGTCCTTCGGACATCAGGATTAAGGAACTTTTGGCGAGATTGGAGGATGGGGTAGAGGAGGTTATAATCGCCACCAACTCCAGCCTTGAGGGTGAGACTACGGCTATGTATATAAGTAAGCTTATTAAACCCATGGGAATCAGGGTTACGAGAATAGCCAGCGGTGTACCCATCGGAGGCGATCTTGAGTATATCGATGAGGTAACTCTTTTGAGAGCGCTGGAAGGCCGTATCGAAATGTAAAGAGCGAAGGGGCGGCAATGGCCATTAACATAATTAAGTTTTTAAAAAATCCCGCGGATGAAGAAGCGGATACCATGGAGGCGAAGATACGTCTCCACAATAAAACAAAGCTGTACAGAACAAGTCTGATAATAATTGTTTTACTGCTTGTGGGACTTTTGATCAAAATTCAATATGACAGGCATGTCTATACCGATTACGACGTATTGTCATCCATGACTTTTGATACGCCTTCGGGTGCTACCTTCGTAAGATTGAAGGATTGTATCCTTACCTACAGCAAGGACGGAGCTCACTGTACCGACAGTTCCGGCAATGTGGTTTGGAACCAGACCTATGAGATCCAGGACGTGATCATGGATATCAACGAGAATGTGGTTGCCATAGGAAGCTATAACGGCAGAGAGATATATGTGGCAGACAACAAATCTTTACTGGGAACCATTACCACCAATATGCCCATAAAGAGTATTGCGGTGGCTTCCAACGGAAATGTTTCCTGTGTGCTTACGGATACGGATGTGACATGGATCAATACCTACAGTAAGGACGGAGAACTTCTTTTTACCGGAACAAGTCATATGCAAAACAGCGGTTACCCCGCAAGCTTTGCACTCTCACCCTCGGGAAATATTATGGCGGTGGGCTATGTGTACATTGATGCTTTGACATCCAAGACCAATATCGCCTTTTATAATTATTCCGACGTTGGTGACAACTATAATGACAGACTTGTCAGTGCTTATGAATACCCGGATGTACTTGTACCTCAGATATCATTTATGGGAGAACAGACAGCTTTTGCCGTGGGTGACAACAGGCTTATGTTTTACAAGGGAAGTCAGAAACCCACTCTGGAGAGTACCGTTCTTATAGATGAGGAAATAAAGGCTGTTTTCAATAATAACGAGTATGTGGGCCTCATGTTTAATTCAGAGGATCCGGAGCACAAGTACCGTTTTGACGTTTACAATTCTAAAGCGAAATTGTTAAACAGCTTCTATCTGGATATTGATTATACGGATGTATTTTTTACAAAGGACATTTTTGTGGCCTACAATGCCACTGAATGTTTTGTGTCCAAGATAAACGGCAGGAAGAAATTTGAGGGCTCTTTTGACAAGGGTGTCAATCTTATGCTTCCCACGGGATCATCCTACAGATTTTTGCTTGTTACGGATGAGACCGCGGAAATAATTCAAATGAAATAAATTTTTTGTCATTTTGAGGAGGTTACATGGAGTTTAATTTACTTTTGGTGATTTTTTTGCTGGTGGTGGCAGCAGAAGCCTACAGCGGTGTTAAAAAGGGTATGGTCAAGAAACTTGTTTCCCTTATCGCTTTGGTGGTGATGATTGTTATGACCGCTCTTATAGTGTACGGTCTGGGCAGTTATCGTAACGGTCACGTATTCGGAGTGCTGGGATGCATTATTGTTCTTTCCATAATAGCGGCGGTGTATTTCGTTGTGAAACTGGT
>JAILPU010000192.1 GCA_024699395.1 Lachnospiraceae bacterium
AATATATAAGTTTGATTTGAGAGATGTGATATGAATCGATTTGAAGTAACGGGCATGAGCTGCGATGCTTGCCGTGCAAGAGTGGAAAAAACAGTTTCGGGGCTTTCGGGGGTTGAAAGCTGCAGCGTTTCACTACTTACAAGCTCCATGATAGTAGAAGGAAACGTTAATTCCGATGATATTATCAAAGCTGTCCGTGAGGCAGGGTACGATGCGCAGGTTTTAAACGAGGAGGACTCCCACGATTCGGGAGAGGATCTTTTAAAGGATAAAGAATCCCCCATACTTAAAAAGAGACTTTTGAAATCCCTGGGAGTACTTTTGGTATTGATGTATTTTTCAATGGGACATACCATGTGGAATTTCCCTGTTCCCGGGTTTCTAAAACATGGCTTGAACCTTGCTATTCTTGAAATGGTTCTTTGCCTCATCGTCCTTTATTTTAACAGGAAGTTTTTTATAAACGGATTTAAGGCTCTTATTCATAAAGCGCCTAACATGGACACCTTGGTGGCATTGGGAGCATCGGCTTCTTTTTTGTACAGCCTCAATATGAAGGAGCTGTATTTTGAGTCGGCGGCAATGATAGTCACTCTTATAACGGTGGGAAAACTTTTAGAGTCTGTTTCCAAAGGTCGCACCACGGACGCTTTGAAGAACCTTTACAAAATGGCTCCCAAAACCGCTATTGTGGTGCGAGACGGGCAGGAAAGAGAAGTTGATATAAGCGAGGTTCGTTTAGGGGATATATTTGTGGTTCATCCCGGAGAAAGTATTCCCGTGGACGGTATTATTCTGGAAGGAAGTGCCGCTATAGACGAATCGGCCCTTACCGGAGAAAGCATTCCCGTGGACAAAGAAAAGGGTGACATGGTTTCTGCGGCCACCATCAACAGGTCGGGATATTTGACCTGCCGTGCCACCAGAGTAGGTAAAGATACCACCTTTTCTCAGATTATCCGTATGGTAAGCGATGCGGCTATCACCAAGGCCCCCATTGCAAGGATTGCCGACAGAGTTTCGGCTTTTTTTGTCCCTGCTGTTATTATTATCGCCATTGTCACAGGAATTGGATGGATGATAGCCGGACGGGATTTTTCCTTTGCGTTTTCAAGGGCGGTTTCCGTTCTTATAATAAGCTGTCCCTGTGCCCTTGGTCTTGCCACACCTGTGGCTGTTATGGTGGGAAGCGGGTTGGGGGCCAAAAACGGTATCCTCTTTAAAACGGCTGAGGCGCTGGAACGAATCGGACGTACCGATATTGTGGTTCTTGATAAGACGGGAACAATCACCACGGGAAAGCCTGTTGTTACCGATGTGATACCTGCAGGCACAGAGAGTGGAGTGCAGGGCGAGTACGATTCGGATTGCCAAAGCCGGGATGAGTACGGGACTACAGACGTTTTCATAAAAGGAGAGGCGGGATTATGTGACGATGAATCCTGTTACAGTCATCCCGATGTTGCAGGTGGAGATAATGGAAAAATTGAATACGTATATAGCGGAGTTTCAGACGAGTTGAATCTCATAAGGATCGCTTACGCTTTGGAAAAAAGAAGTGAGCATCCCCTTGCAAGCGCGGTTGTGGCATATGCAGAGAGTAATTATGATGTTAAAGATTTGGAAATCGGATCGAATTATTCTTTGGAAGAGTTTAAGGTTCTGCCGGGAAACGGTCTAAGTGCTTCACTGGTATGCAACGAAAAATATGCTTCTTCATTAGAAACGGATACCAAGACAGAAAGTGACAATAAATCAGGTGATGCCAATAAAACAGACGGACCGCAGGATATAAAAACCAAAGATTATCATATCGGTTCGGCGGATACACTTGAACAAGGTTGTGATATTGCCGGGGGAAGCTTAAAATATCTGGAAAGCATTGTAAGTATACCCGAAGAGATAAGAAAGCAGGCACAAAGGCTGGCGGAAATGGGTAAAACTCCCCTTGTCTTCTCAAAGGGCAGTAAACTCTTGGGACTTATCGCAGTGGCTGATACCATTAAAGAGGACAGCAGGCAGGCCATCCTTGAGATGAAACAAATGGGGCTTAAGGTGGTTATGTTAACGGGAGACAACAGCGCTGTTGCCGAAAACATTGCCCACAAGGCCGGCGTAGACAAGGTGGTGGCGGGAGTGCTTCCCGAGGGCAAGGAGGCTGTTATAAGAGAGCTTCAAAAGGATGGTAAGGTCACCATGATAGGTGACGGCATCAATGACGCTCCTGCACTTACGGCGGCGGACATAGGCGTCAGTGTGGGTGCCGGTACCGATGTGGCAATCGATGCCGCAGAGATTGTTTTAATGAAAAACAGTATCGTTGACGGGGCAGCAGCAATCAGGTTAAGCCGTGCCACTATACGCAATATTCACGAGAATCTCTTTTGGGCTTTCTTTTACAATATTATCTGTATACCCCTTGCCATGGGATTGTACGGCATTACAATGAAGCCCATGTACGGCGCTGCAGCCATGAGTTTATCCAGCTTTTGCGTATGCATGAACGCTCTGCGCCTAAATCTGTTTAAACTGTATACCGACAAATCCACAAAGGCTAAACCTGTTATAAAACATTCCGTGGAGAACATGGTCGTATTAAATCAGTCCGGTACGGACAATACGGCATTTAAACAAACTGAGGTAAACCAATCCTGTTCGGGTAAAACAGTAGCAAATCAGTTTGTTACAGAGAATACGGCAGATAAACATCCTCCGCAAAATACATCAGAATATACAAACAGCATTGACGGACCGACAAATAGTGACACATGTGTCACAGATGATGCAGACAAAGAAACATTACAAAATACAAAGGAGCGGATTATGAAAAAAGAATTGAAGATTGAAGGTATGATGTGTGCTCATTGCGAAGCCAATGTTAAGAAGGCGTTGGAGGCTCTTACAGGGGTGGTAAAGGCTGATGTGAGCCATGAGAAGAATAATGCGGTTGTGGAATTAAGTGAAGATGTCACTGACGAAATCCTTAAGGAAACCGTAGAAGCGAAGGATTATAAAGTGCTGGATATTCAGACTGTATGATTAAATATTAATGTCAGAATTTCAGCGAATAATTACTAAATATGTCCGGGTTTGGGCAGTGTAAAAATCAATTTAAAAAAAGGCGGAGAAAACGCTGACAGTATCAAAGCTTTATAGTATAATACAGATATGGCAAAGGAGCCTTGGCGGGTTCCTTTGCTTTTTTTTGTGCAGAGCACTTAGCGAGGTACTGTCGAGCTTATGTGCGAGCCATGCAAAATCA
>JAILPU010000253.1 GCA_024699395.1 Lachnospiraceae bacterium
CTTTTATAACAGATATATTGCTTAACAGTATCCTTAAATAGAGATTCAGCAATCACCCTGTTTAATCTCTTCACCGGAATCTTCAAAACGAAGATCAAAGCAAAAACAATACATCCCGACAAAAATGAAATAGCCGCATTCATACCCTACTCCTTCACAAATATCTGGTCGTAAACCGATATCTCAAACAAAGCCACACACGATGAAAAAACAGCGCTGAAAAGCGAAAACTCAATCATACTTGAAATAAGGGATATGATATAAAAAAGTATAATACCGTCTATAAACAAGGCTCCTAAAATTAAAAGCCTTACGATATTTCTTTCCTTTTGTGAAACATTGTTTTTTCCAAAATGGGAATCCAGCAATTTTCTCGCCAGAAGTAATTCCAAAAACAAAATAGTCCCACATACCACCGCATGTATCTCATATATATGTGATTTGGCATATTTCAAAAATAAATGCATACCCCACCTCTGACTATTATTTTCCAAGCATCCGCTTCATCCCAAAGTACAACTTTGGAGCTACAGCCACCAGCCTGTCTGTAAAACCTGCCGAAGCCTTTCCCTTTTTAAGCATATAGCGAAACATTTCCACTGTTTCTTTATATCGTTCTCTTTCCTTGGCATTTCGGGGTTTTATGGTCTTAAGCTTTTCAAAAGCATCTCTTCCGCATTTATACGCTGCGGGAATGCAATCCTCCCAGCCCTCTTTTTCAACCGCCTTAAACCTCTCATAGGTTGCTTCAAGGCAGTCCGCAAGGGAAATTGAGGTATTCCTGCTTGTTATGGAGGAACTGTTTTTCCTGTAATCATAAAGTCTGTCGGAAATACATGCTATCCTCTTACTGTTTTTAAATAGATCGAAGGCCATAAATTCATCCTCGCACACCTTTCCCGTTCTGAAAGGCACCTTCTTGGCGAGTTCAACGGAATAAAGTCTGGCCCAGCAAACGATGTAACTAAAGCCGTGTTCTTCGGCGCATTTTTTAAGTATTTCCTTGGCGTCAAGGACCTCATCCTTAACGACATCCAGCTCATGAATCACTTCATTGTCATCATTTACTTTATTGTAATTGCAGAGAGCGATTTCGGTATTGTTGGAAACAATGGCATTCAAAAGCTTTTCGATATACCCCGGTTCCACATAATCATCGCTGTCCACAAAGGCAATATACTTTCCCTTTGAAATCTCTGTTCCAAAATTTCTGGAGGCGGAAACTCCGGCATTTTCTCTGTGGTATACCCTTACGTTTTCATATTTTTCCCCGTATCTGTCACATATGGCTCCCGACTCGTCCTTGGAGCCGTCATCCACTAAGATGATTTCCACCTCTTTATATGTTTGATTCAAAATACTGTCTATACAGCATTCCAAATATTTCTGCACATTATATACGGGAATGACAACCGAAACCAAACCTTTATTTTCCATAATTTCACATCTCATCATCGCAATCTTATACACTGATTGTTTGCCGGTTATTCACTATCTACGTGATTCACCGGTTGTTTTATGGGTTATAATACTCATCTTTATCCAGCACTTCGCAGATTCTGTCCGCAACTGCTTTCCAGGTATATTTTTCCTGATAATCCTTCATGTGTTCGAGGGTATATTTTCGAATATTTTCATCCGTAAGTACCTTGAACATTTTGTCCGAAAGATTCAAAAGATCGTCATCGTCAATGAGAAAACCGTTGACCCCGTCGTCGATAATATCCTTCATGGCAAAGGAATTTCTCCCGATACAGGGAAGTCCGCAGGAAAGGCTCTCCACAAAAACTTTTCCGAAAGCCTCAATATATGAAGGCATTACAAAGGCATCGCAGGTGTTGTAATACTCACTTAATTCACTTACTCCCAAAGGACCCACAAATCTTATGCCCTCTCCCTCACAGCCCACAGGCCTCTTATATGGGCCGATTATAATAAGCTCTGCATCAGGCATATATTTATCCTTTAATATCTTAAAAGCGCTGACCACCAAGTCTCCGCCTTTTCTTACGAAATCCCTTCCGATGAACAAAAGCTTGTTACCCTGCCTGTCATGGGGATTGATGTAACTTACGTCAATATCGATCCCCGCACCCACGCAGTGAACCTTTTTGCTGTCAACCTTCATCACATCAACAAGATAATCCCGAAGCCACAGACTCATGGTAAAAATGCCCTTACACTTTGAGTAATACTCCCGTTGCCTCATTTTCCTTTTATTTAAAACAACGGAGGAAATCCTACTGTAGGGCAGATATTTTTTCAAAGAAGGATCCTTTAAAATCCTGTCCTCAAAATACTCCACGCACATGTCCTGGTATATATAGCTGTGAATATTGTCGGGACATTTTGTTTCCACAAACTGGAAGGTACAGATTTTCTTATCCCCTATATCCTTAAAACGGGTCTTTTCAAATCTCTTTATGTCTTCGTACATAAAAGTATAGGTGACAAAGGGAAATCTTCTGCACAATCCCTGCCTTAACCTGGAAAAATAATTCGAAGGGATATCGTAATCCTCCACTTCAAACCGCTTTCCAAGTTCCTTAAAAAGCTTCATATATGTACCGGACCAGGCGGTCTCTTTATTTTTACCCCATTGACAAAGATAATAAAGCTTTTTGGCCATTAATGTTCTCCCAATACTAACTTCTCTTCCAAAACCGTTTAACCATGGCCATCAGCCCGAATTTTCGCTGAAGCCCGTACAATATCAAAAGAACTATAACAAGGGCAAGCCCCCATCTTACCAACCACATCTTTTCAAAAACCAAAACACCAAAGCCCGCCGTCATTACAAAAACGATTATTCCCACAAAACCAGGAACCGAAAAAACCGGGGATTTGTGTATCAGCCCGGAGCTTATACAATGGAAAATAAAATACAAAAAATACGTAACAAGGGTTGTATAAGCCGCCGCGATATATCCGTACTTGGGAATAAAAATACTGTTCAAAAAAATATTCAATGCCGCAGCACCCACGGTACTCACCGCAATGCACACGGTTTTTTCGTAATAATATTCCACAAGGGAAGGAATGCTGTACAGGAAGGAAAAATACCCGCCCAAAACAACAGGCACGATACAGGGAACCGTACACCAATACTGCTTTGTACCCAGAATTCTTATTATCTCCGGTGAAAGCAAAAGTACCACCGAGGTAAAGGCTCCTATCCCGAAGGCATACAGGGTGCTGCATTCCTTGATGTCATCGTATTTCTTTTCCTTCATTTTTTCGAAAAACCAGGGCTTCCAAACATTCTGAATGGAATTGGATGCCACATTCACTATATGGCATATAACGGCACAGAAACTGTAAAGACCTGCATCCGCATCACCCTTTATATTCGATATCATAATCCTGTCGAAGCTTGAAAGAATCACCTGGGAAACCCCGTGGGGAATAATGGGAATACTGTATCTTAAGCCGTATTTCCAGTAACTTTTGTTAAATGTAGGGGCATTCTTTTTAAAGAAAAAATAAATAATATAAATTCCGATGCCCGCCATGGGAATACCGATTCCCAGCACCCTTCCCAAGTACCTGTCGGAGTCAAACAAAGTACAGCACAGGATTACCGAAAGGATGATATTGCTGATGGCATAGGTATAACTTATCCTTACAAAGCTGCGGTAATCGTAGTTAATTCCCATGTAGGAATTGTATATCTGATGAAGCGCAGACCCCAAACAATGAATAAGAAGTATGTTAAAAACAACCCTTCCTATCTGGAGCCATGTGCCGAAAAGTCCGAATAAGAGATTTCCCCCCAATACCCAGATACCGAAAACCGCAATAACAAGCAGTATCATGGAGGATACGAAGCTGTCGAACTTCTCTTTGTATTTAAGTTTGGCCGAATTAAAGCAGGAATGAAGCGCAAGCCCCACGAAAAGATATAGCAATGCTTCATAGGACATATATGTGTTGGTGCGTCCGTAATCCTCGGTGGTCAACAGCCTTGTGAATATGGGTGCGCTCAAAAAAGTAATACCCTTTAAAAGATAATTGCCCACCACGTAGCCCGCGCCGGCCTTTACAACCTTTTGGGATTTATCGGTCATTTACAAGTATCCTCCCACCAATAATCTGTAGGGCGTTTCCAAAAACCGGTTCCCGGATTTACCTCTCATTTACATATATCCTCCCCCGGTCACGATCCATAAAAATCCTTCCGATGCGCTGTCTGATTTGAGCCGAAATCTTGTCATCTTCTTTTCCACCCACAGTAAGATATGATAAATATGCGGAAGCGGCGTCATCCACTATGCTCTCCGAATATCTCTCATCACCGCAGGAAACCAGAGAATACAAGCGTCCCCAGTATCCCTTGGGAAAAGAGTACCTGCTCTCATCTCCCGAACAGCCAAAATCAGCAAGGTAAAACCTGTCATATATACCATTTTCGTTTTTTACGGCAAAAATATTGGAAACTCTTAAGTCCCCATGAAGAAGTTTGGCGTCATACAACCCGTCAAGGAAAAATACAAGGGCCTTTCCAAACGCCCGAAGATCCACTTTATCGGTCTCCTTCATGGTAACCGTTTTTCTTAAAATCTCATCCTTCACAAAGGGATAGGCAATCCATTTCCTGTCAACATCATAGAATTTGTAGGGTAGGTACCAGTTCTCTTCTCCCAGGGCCACTTTGTTAAGCCCGTATATCTCGTTACGGATACCCCCCGAATATCCCAGCTCATTGCCCTTAACAAACAGCTCCTCATTTTCCACAACACATTTCATAAACATGGAGCTGCTCTTTCCTCCCACAACATCGCAGAGGGCCAGTCCGGAATTTTCAAATATAGCGTTTTTCTTAAGATTATCTATAAAAAATTTATTGGTAAGCCTGTGTTTGGTGGTAAAAATCTCAAGAACAATATAGTTGATTCTGATATAAAGCTTTTTAAAAAAACTTCTCACCCTGCGCCTAAGTTCCGAATCCCTCTGAACCACCGTAAGGCTCTTTTTAAATTCCACTGTGGAATTCAGGTACTTCTTTCTCTTTTCCACTTTGTAAACATAAAGTGAAAAAAGATCCTTTAATTCCTCACCCGAAGCATAATACACATTGGAATCCTTAAAGCATCCTTTTGATTTAAGGCTCTTGGCATAACTGTTTATACCGAAGGACTCGAAGGTGCGAAACTTTATGATCCTTGTTTTCCCATCATTGCCCTTAACTAAAGGATTAATCTCTCCTATCTTCTTTCGACTAACGGAAAACCTTTTATATAACGCAATAATCTCTATGGGATCCAGTTTCACATCGTCCATAACGATAAAATCGGTATTAAGTTCATTTAGTTGCGATAAACCCCCGACCTTCTTCGTCATCCTCAAGCATCCCCTTTTTATGTCTGCGCCATCATTAGTGCAGTGTACAAAATGCTACCCACGCAATCCGTTTTTTTCACAACAAATTTCATGTTCTATGTATTCGACAATTCACAACCAACACTTCATGCAGCTTCTTACGCTTCGTTCTCGATTTCTGTATTTTAAACACCTAACCGCCCCTCTAAGAACACGCTTGTTGCCAAAGCCAGTGCTATGAAAACATATACGAATTTCAATGTCTGCAAAGCGTCCAGCCAGTACAGATTGTAGTAGTAGCACAAAACTCCCACAAAGATAAGCTTAAACAGCCCGGAGCGGTACTTTATGGCATTTCTCAGTATTATTCCCAGCGCCGTAAAGATAAATATGATGTAGGATATCATTCCGGGATAAGCATATTTGATATATTGCTCAATATAATAGCTGTCGATTGAGGAAACGAAAATCTTGGAACCGTCTTCCCCTGTAAACGTGGCGGAAAAATGTCTCTTAACTCCCCTTCCCAAAATGGGATTAAGCCAGTCAAGCCCGAATATCTTAGGCAAGACGTCCCTGTATCCGTCGGAATTGGCATAATGAGTCACATCCGCTCCGAACCTTGCGGATATGGTGGTTCCGAAAATATGGTCAATAACGCCGAATATCTGCATCAGGATATATCTTCCTATACTGGTTTTATAGGTGAGGGCTAAAAATATAGCAAAACAGATCACGAATATTCCCAGGAAAAACAGGGTCTTCTTCATATTGACCACATCGCTCAAAAAGAAAATAACAACCATCTCCACAGCTGCTATTCCAAGGGAACTTCTGGAACC
>JAILPU010000268.1 GCA_024699395.1 Lachnospiraceae bacterium
CCAGCGCTCCAATATCAAAACTATCTTAAACAAGATTAAATTGGGCAAACTGTGCTACGTGACAATAGCCTTAAAACAGCTTTTGTTTTTAAAAAGATGCGGTGCGACAATAACCGTGGACGGTCATACCACCAAGCTCAAAAGATTTTATTTTATCGCCAATATGATACACCGATATGAAGGCGGCGGATTTATGTTCTGCCCCGATGCCACAGGCGATAACGGACTTATCAATCAGTGTGTGGTGGGGGACTTTATTAAACCCCTGGTGCCGGTAGCTTTGCCCAAAGCGTTCAAGGGGGAACACTATTCCATTAAAGGAATAACAAAATCATCGGGTACCGACATAACCATCGAGACTACCAAACCCGTCTGGATTCATACCGACGGCGAAGTCCACAAAAAGTCAAGCCACATTAAAGTGAGCATATCCCCCGCAAAACTTCGCCTCATCTGCCCCGATGAATCCGGCAATCCTTAATTATTCCTTAAATATTCCTTAATTCTATTGCTTTTTACAATAAAATAGTTATAATTCAATTTGGTACAAAAGAGTGCCAACACATACCGTTTCAATTCATTGTGATTGATGCAATCACATACAGGAGAGAACATGGCAAACATAAAAGCATTTATTAAAAAATACGATTACGGATTTACCATGCTGCTGTACGGAATAATCTATCTTGCGTGGTTTAACCATTTGGAGAAGAACACTCCTGCAGATTTCAGAGTAATCCATATGGCTCTTGATGATTACATTCCCTTCTGCGAATGGTTTGTACTTCCCTATTTTATATGGTTCGCATACATGCTTGGTGTGATAGTATACTTTATGTTCACGGATAAGGAAGAATACTTTAAAGTATTTACCTTCTTGGCAACGGGAATGACAGTATTCCTGTTGATATCCACTCTCTTCCCCAACGGTCATCAACTTCGTCCCATGGCAATGCCCAGGAACAACGTACTGACCCACATGGTAAGATCTTTGTACAGAACAGACACCCCCACCAATCTCTGGCCCAGCATCCATGTTTATAATTCCTTGGGTGCCAATATAGCAATCTGGCGAAGCAAGAAGTTTGGTGATAATAAGCCGGTTAAAATTGTTTCCGCAATTATTTGTACAAGCATTATTCTTTCAACAATGTTTATCAAGCAGCACTCGGTATTCGATGTGTGCACAGCTTTCATTATGGCAGCTGTAATGTATGTACTGGTTTACAGAAAGGATCTTGTGGATACCGTCGAAACTTTGGAAACTTCAGCAGAAGCGGTTACCAACTGACCCGAGGAAATATTCCCACATTCAGAGATTTTTCTCAAACATCTGTAAAGAAAACGCATTGCAAAACAGATATTTGCAGATATCTATAAAAAATTCAAAAAATCACCCCAAGGCAAATGCCTTGGGGTTTATTATTTGTAATCCTAATTAAAATTAAAAATCTTCCGACAGATGGAGTAGCCCATAACCGAAATCTTACGTCCCACTTTACCGGGAAGGTTGGTGCCGATTCCCAAGAATGCATATCTCAACCGCTTGTATAATTCCTTATCCCTGTCTTTGATATAATTCCAAAGTTCAGCTTTGCGGTCCATGTTTTCCTGTGTGCCGGACTTTAACATAAGAATTCCCGATACCGTTGTGATGATTTCAAGATAGCTTAACATATATTTATGGCAGGTGCTGTTTTTATTAACAAGCTTCTTATTGTCCACCATATAGTCGATCATCATCTTATTGACTCTGACCTGCTGATCCATCCTGCTTATCATAACAGTCTCATTGACGCTCTGGTCGTCTCTTCCGATGTAGTATTTGTAGAAATCCACATCCAGGTAATACATGGTCTTCACATAAGGCAGGGGCTTAAATACATAAAGATTATCCACATAGAAGGTATGCTTGGGAAGATCAAGTCCGCAATCCTTCAAAAGCTTTGTCCTGTAAATAACCGAATGCATCAGTATATAACTGCCTTTTCTGAAATGATGGCACTCATCCCAGGTAAATATCCTGTCTTTGGGAAGAATTCCTCTGTAATGGATTACCTTTTTGTTGGTAACCCCCACCTTGTCGTAGATATAATTGCTGATCATCATATCGGGAACTTTATCCTGTCTGTAAAGCTTCTTAAGGGTTCCCAGAATCTTCATATATGCTTCGTAATCCAAACTGTCGTCGGAGTCCACAACCTTAAAATACAAACCGCTTGCATTATTAAGACCGGTCATCACCGCCGAACCGTGACCTCCGTTTTCCTGATGGATTGCCTTAACTATGGCGGGATACTGGGCGGCATACTCATCCGCTATAGCCGCCGTATCATCTTTGGTGGATCCGTCATCCACTATGAGAATCTCCACATCCTCCCCGCCGGACAAAAGGGAGCTTATACATTTTTTCATATATCCCGCCGAATTATAGCAGGGTACCGCAATAGATAAAAGTTTCATTTTATGTCTCCTGTATAGCAATAGGGTTATATCTTAAGTTATAATAACACCCTGCGGCAGAAGTTTAAAGTTAAATTATTTTTAAGATTTCCTCCTGTTCATCACAGGGTCCCACAGGGACAAGTGCGGAAGGCACCACCAGAGAAGCCTTTGATGTATGTGCTTTCTGATCGTCAAAAAATATCTGCGCTCCGAATGCTTTGAGGAAATCCTTTTTTTCCACGCCTCCCAGGAAGAAAACTTCATCCAGCTTTACGTTCCAGTTTCTTAAAGTCTTTATAACCCTCTCATGGGCAGGGGCGCTTCTCGCCGTCACAAGAGCACATCTTATGGGTGATTCCTCACCACCCGTTACATTCCTCAAAAGATTAAGCTTCTTTAAAAAGGGAGCAAAGGGGCCTTCTTTCATGGGGATATGGGCATTGAGTCTTTCATTTTCCTCAAAAGCGCTAAGCCCTTCCTTCTGATATATTGCCTCACTGTCGGAATCAAATATCACCGCATCCCCGTCAAAAGCAATCCTGATGGGAAATTCGCACCGTGAATCTCTTGCGCTTTGGGCATCCGGAAAAGCCATATTCACAGGAGTTTCCTCCGTGCAGATTATTCCCGCAGCAATCTTGTTATCGAGAGCATTTTTCACATCATCATGATATGCGGACAAAAACAAATCCACTTTAAAAGCCTTCAAATACGGTGAAAGCTGTGCCCCGCTTGTGAGAACGGCTCTTGTGATATCCAGGCCGTAATATTTTATGGAGTTAAATACTCTCATGGAGGTGTCGGGGCTGTTTCTGGACATTATAACAACCTCGCACACCGGGCCGTTTTTATTGATCTTATTAAGTTCAAGGAAGGATTTGATAAGCATAAATCCCGGGCCGGGGTTTAAGGGTTCCTCCTCGTGTTCTATCTGGTATTCACAGTAGGCATCCACTCCGTTTTTTTCAAAAATCTCATTTTCTTTTCTGAGATTGAAAAGAGCTCTTGATGAAACTCCGATAACCATTTTGTCGTCAAGCTTATATGCCATAGTTTCCTCCTGTCTTTGAAGACACCGGAAACTACCTGAATTTTTCGTACTTTTCCAGTGTCATGAGACTGTTCATAAGATCGCTGTACTTTTGGTCAACCGTCATGTTCTCATTAAACAAAACATTACAGTCTATCGCCATTACACAAAGATCGTCGTCTGTAATATCGTCCTTTATGCTTCTTAAAATCTCCATTTTTTCTCTGTAAGAGGAAGTATCAAAAAATCTGTTGAGTATCTGATCTTTCCCCGGCTTCACATCCGCCTTGGGATAAAAGGTCTTAGACTCACTATCATCAACCGCGTTTACGATATTTACAGATCCTTTTGCTACGCCGGCGTAATCGGCTGTCACATCATTACCGGCGATTGCCCCATCCACCACATTCATTGATGCAGTTGATGAAAATGCCCCTGCGTTTGCTGAATCCATGGATGGTGCTTTCGAATATGTCCCCGCATTTGCTGAATCCACTGATGCGGTTGTTACATATGCTTCGGTATTTGCCCCATCTGTTGTTGCTGTTGATGTATATTTTCCGGCATTTGATGCGTCTAATGAAACCGAAGAGGTTGTGAATGATTCGCTAAATGCTTCCGAATCAGATTCTACCCTCACATCGTAGGAAATATTTGTTTCGCCGCCGTTTGGGCTTACTTTTTTCTCGCCGATAATCTGCACCTTTTCAAAGCGATATTCCTGCCCCGCATTGGGATATTTATCCTTGGGAAGCCTCTCCACAAACATGGAATAGGGTCTTGCGTAGACCTTCTCCGGCTCGGATAAGCTTCTGTAAATAACCATTGTCTCATTGGTCTCGGTATTTATTGCCGTTTGTACCACCTGATACAAATTCCCCTTAAAATGGCGGTATATACTGTTCTTCTCGGGTATCTGCAACATATCAGACTCCTCCTCTTTTTTATATCAGTCTATGACATATCACGAGTATACCCCAAACTCAGACCAAAGTCATTCCTTTTAAGGAAGAAAAGCTATCTTTACGGGACTTCCAATGTCAAAAATATCATTTTGAAGCAGACCCCAAACATATTCCTCCCTTTCGGATTCCTCCATCCTGTTAAATTTTATGTGATGAACGGTAACCGTAACCTCCCTGTTACTATCCACATCTACAACTCTTGTAACCGTAACTCCCGAATCCGTAAATCCCTCATCGTTCAAAAGCTTTTTTACATCCGTACAAAGAGTTTTCTCCTGCATATTATAAAACATGGTTCTTTCCTTCTCGTTGATCTTATCCTCCCTTCCCTTTGCATAGACAAACATGCTCATCCAGCATGAAACAAAAACAAGTACACTTACAATAATCATTTTCCTTATCTTCATCATCTCTTCACCGTTTCCTTCTTTTAATCCAACGTCCATGAAAACCCAACCGATTCACATCTGATTTTCCTCGGTTTTATCCGGTTTTCTTTTTTCTATGTAAGAAGGATACAATTTTTTATGTCCTTTATTTGGGTCTTATTCTGAAATTCTATAAATTCTATAAAATATTTCTTCGCAATTTTCTATTAAAAAAAATCTCCGCACACGAGGTACGGAGATTTTTACGCACATATAAAGTTTTACAAATCCACTATTCTGTTATCTCAAAATCAACAGTGGTTTCACCCTTAAAGAATTTTGAGCTGTCTGCAACAGTGGCATGAAGGGTATACTTTCCGGGTGCAGAGGGCATGATATCCGAATCATAGGAACTTCCGTCCGAAGCAGTACCCGTTACAGTGTAGATAATATCATCATACTCCTTGAAGAGTTTTTCCTCTTCGTCGCTTCCCTCCTTGTAGGCAGTGATATCAAAGATATCAAGCTCTGCGGGCTTTTGGTCATAAGCTTTGTCAAATACGTAAACGCCCTTGAACCAGATGTTTCTCTTCTCGATATCGGGAACGCAGGAACCATCCTTCTTAACGGTAAAGGTATCGTAAAGAGTGGAATTAATTCCGTTGTATGAATAGGTATCGAAGTTAAGGACATCGCCCTTGATTCTTACAATACCGTAGAACTGCTTACGAACTCTCTGCGCACAAAGTTCATCGTTAACAACACTGGTGGCACAGCCTTCCTCAATGTACTCGTCGGGAACCTGATATCTGGACTCGGCATTTTCCTTGGAGATATCAAGAGACTTCTCACCGGCATAGTTCATGGTAACATAGTGAGTTCCTTCAGGCTCTACATTGTAATATCTGCCTTCTTTCTCCACGTCCTTTGTGAAAGGATCGTCGTAACTTACCTCACCGAATCCCTCACCGGTCTCACGCTCATTGGAGGTATAACCGTCAAAGAAATCACCGTTAACATCCTTACCGTAATAGTAAGAATTGGATCTGGTATATGCATGGTCATGACCCTGAAGCACAAGGTCAACGGAATATTTTGCAAAGAGGGGACAGAGATTCTCTCTGAGAGCTCTGGAACCGCCGTCCATTGTATGGTAGCCCACGCTCATCATACCTGCATGGGTGGTAACGATAATCCATTTGATCTCGCCGTCCTCACGCATCTTCTCGGCAGTCTGAAGTTGTTCCTCAATCCAAGCGTACTGCTCACGGTAATCACAGTAAGGATCGTACTCACCGTTTCCCGAGCCCTCAAGATATGAAGACTCATTGGAGTTTGTGGTTATAACGTAAGCATTTCCGATCTTGATGGCAGAACATCCGCCGGATGAATGAGTATTGTGGTTTCCGCAGGTACAATAGTCAGCAAAATCAACATCGTACATGGAATAGAAAGCATCAACAGAGCAGTCATGGTTACCTGCAAGAGGCATTATAACCGTATCCATCATATCATCCGCATCAAAATCCACTGCCATATTGAACTCATCGATAAAGTAATCATCGTCGTGACACTCGTTGGTGATATCACCTGTGTTAATATATCCCACAAGATTTGAATCAATTCCCCTTGCAGTCTGGAATGCCTCTCTCATAAGGGCCTCATACTGACGGTACTGTGACTCATCCTCAGCCTGGGGATCTGTTACATAGATAAAGAAGAAATCATCGAGATCTGCCTTTATGGTCCAGAGACCGGGTCTTGAGTAACCTACGCTCTCGCCACCCACTCTGTAATAATACTGGCTTCCCTCGGGAAGATTTTCAACATGTGCCTTGTGGCAGTAGTAAACAGCGGACTCATCCGAATTTTCAATCTCGGTATTGAAATAATCCTTTACCTCTGTGACCTTACCCTCTTTAAGAGCCTTGTCCCAATCAAAGGTGTAGATATCGGATACTTCCTTTTTGTCAACATACTGTAAAACTGTGTCTGCACCTTCCTCGTCAACTGTTCTCCATGCAACACCTCTGGAATAAACATCGTTGTAGAAAGTGGTGGCAACACCCTTAACCACGTCTGAAACCTCATATGAATAGCTCTTTGCCTCAGGCTTTGAAACATCTGTTATAACAAAAATCTGACCGAAATCAAGCTCTGTGCCTTCAGGTGCTCCATCCCCTTTAATTCTAAGGGCTACAAGCTTCTGATCAAAGAAATCCTCTGTGATTTCCATTGTGGCAAAGCCCTTTGTATAGTTCATATCTCCAATCCAAAGGCTGTCCCATCCTTCGGGATCGTCTATAAGACCTTCAATATAAACGGAACGGAAAGGGAAATCATTCTTGGGCTCATATTTAAATACAAGCACATCCCCTTCTTTGACTGTAACGCCCTCGCCCCCTTCTATAAGAGCGCGGACTCTCACGCTGTCCTCCTGGTCATCGGTTATAAACACAAGTTCATTCTTGTCGTTAACCGAATCGTACTGCAGGCTTCCGTCCTCGGTAAAAAGGTTTTCGTTATCCATTTTTACCATACCGGTAATGGTTCCCACAACGTCACCGCATGTAACCTGTTTACCTACTTCATAAACATTTTCCTCAAAATTTTTCTCCGAACCGGCCTGCTTTTTGCCGCAGCCGGCAACAATAAGCGTCGTTGCCAGGAGAACGCCGGCAAACAGCTTTTTGGTTATATTCTTATTCATCTGCCCTATCCTCCCTATTTAGTAACTTCAATCTCATAAAGTTCGTACATCTTATCACCGATCTCATTAGCCATACCAAGATTCATAACAGGCTTAAGCTCCTGATCGGAAGAATTTTTCCCAACAACACATACAGCCAGACGGCATTTACCCTCCGCGGATGAAGATACGGGAATAGAGACAGTTATATCCTCGGACTGTCCGGGCATTAAATCGCAAGCTGCGAAATCCTTTGTTCCGATTCCGAAATCCTTTTTGTCTTCAATGTCGTTTTCAGGCAGTACCACAACACAAACACTGTAGTCTCCGTAAGCGGGGCAAAGTCCGTCATTGGTCATTGTGAGGGTAACCTCTGCATTGCTTCCTGCTTTCACGCTATCAAGTTTGTTAACTTTACTTACTCTGAAACGATATCCCATCTTGGTCTGGAGATAATCAATATTTCCGCCGTACATTGCCTGCTCCTTGGAACCTGCCTTAAGGTCGCAGGGTGAGCAGGGTCCCAACCAAGTTGTGCGGGAATCTCTGAGATAGCTCAAAGTCTGCATAAAGGAATCATTGTTAACCCAGCATGTAACATCACCGCTGGCAAATTCTCCGCCGGAGAAGTTTTTCTTCCAGAACTCGGGATCTTTGGATACATCCGCAAGGTATGTGAGGGTTCCCTCTTCCTGTCCGAATACATCGTTAAAGAGTCCGAAGCCTGCTTCTCTTGAGAAATCATAAGCTTCTCTGATACCCACCTTGGTGAGCTTGAAATTGTCTGTATATGCCTTAGCGTACTCTTCAACTCTTGTTTTTCCGGGGAATTCTCCGGAACCGAAATCACAGTCTTCAAAAGAATCTGCTGAGGGCCATGTGTGCATCTCGCCCCAGTGTCCCAAAGAACCCATCTCGATATATGCCGCCGAGCCGTCGAATTTATCGGCGATTGCTTTCATGCAGGCATAGTGATAATCAAGAAGTGTATCAGACTCATAATTGGGTGAGAAGCCGCCGCCTCCCAATACATCATAGTCGGGGAAATTGTAGAAGGTTCCCGCATCGGATGTTTTACCCTCCAGAACTTCATTACAAAGCTCTGCAAAAAGCCATGTGGGGATATCCATGCGATAATCTCCCGTTGCCACAAGCTTGTCTGCTGCCTCTATGGTAACAGTGCCCTCTGCGGCAAGATTTTTGTCCTCAATAAATTTCTTGTCAACAACTTCGCCGTAATTCTCGTCTTTTCTGGATCCCGTAAGATAATCGGGATTATCCATTACAAATCTGATTACGAAGTTGACATCTTTATCTTCCCAATATGAAACGTGGTATTCATTTTCCACATTTTCCCAGTCAAATACGCCCTTTGAGGTTTCAAGATTTGCCCAGGAAAGTCCCATATAGGCCAGCTTATAATCAAAAGCAATCGACTCGGCATCTTCACTGTCTATGGTTGACCAGCATACCCAGCCCGTTCCCGGATTGGAGAATGCCTTGTAACCTGCTGCAGGATACACATAACCGTCATCATAGGACATTTCAAATGCATCCTCTGTGTTTGCAAAGCCTTCTGTGGGAACAGATACCTCTCTGTTCAAAGCAAAAGCATGAACACCCACATTTGAAGGATTGCCCATATCTTCAAGATATACGGAAGCAGTTATATAATCCTCATAATAATCTTCTTTAACAGCGGTTATGGGTGCTCCCAGTTTGTCATCGGCTATAACAGGGTAAAGCTTCTGCATACGCACCACATAATCACAGCCCTCAAGTCCCAGATAGTTGAAACCTGCGCTTTTATCCGTATCAAGCACAAAAGATGTTCTTGTATTAAGATCCTTCTCTGCAGATGAAAGCATGGTATAGAATCTGTTCTGTGAACAAGCCGCTACAAGCTCGTAGGTTTCAGACTCATCCTTAGCAGAAACGCTGTTTACCACAAACCACTCACCCATATCGCCTGTGAAAATATCCTCGGTAATTGAACCGGGCTCGGGATCGTTGATCTTAAGAGTGAAGGGCTTTATCTCGCTTCTTACGCCGCTCTTAACTTTAAGATTGATTTGGTACGCTCCGGGAGCAAGGAGTTTTCTGTCTGTTATAAGCTTATCGCCCTCGATCCTGAAATACTTATTGTCGGGACCGTTTTTCTCACTTGATACAAAGGTGTATGTATAATTCTCACCATCACCACCCTGTGCCGAAAGAGTTGCACAAACTCCGTCAAGCATGGCAGGTTCTGTAAGAGCGGGGATAGTTTCCTGCTTAAGTTCAAAATCACTTATATAAGGCTCATCGGATACAATGGTGGAATTCTCCTTTGTATCGGCTATAAGTGTGCCTTCATCAAGATATTTGTAAACGGATTCCCACGACTCGTTCAAAAGAACAATCTGGAAACCGATTTTTTCACTTGAAGGGTTTATTACCTCATAGGGAACCTTAACCTCATATGCGGAACCATCCTCAGATGTTCCGAACTCGGCTTCTCCAACTTCGGTGCCGGGCCACTCGCCGCCAAAGGACTGGTACATGGTTCCGTTTTCCATAAGAAACTCATATCCGCCACCGTCTGTCAAAAAGCCGGTATCCGGATTATTGTCCACATCGAGGTAAACCTGAAAATAGCACCACTTTGAAAGCTCATTGACAACGAACAAAATGTCGAAGCTGTCATCGGTGCAATAAGCAGCCACTCTGTCAAATACCCCCTCCGGTTCCTCCAAAATATCCACGATATCTTTCCATTCACTCACGTTACCATCCGGAATAAAATCGTCTTCCGCGCAAACGTTACCCAGTGAAACATTACCGAATGCCGCACCGAATACCATCATTCCCGCAATCGCCATGGAAGCTGCCTTTTTTAACGCTTTTTTCCGAAACATGTTACGTTGATTGCGCATTGCAATCCCTCCTTTTTTAATTATTTCGCACAATGGAATCAGTCCTGTTTTGGTTAATATTTACAGTTTTTGTCCCATTTTGTGAGATTTTTTCGTAATCTTTGCCTATGATTACTAAAGAAGTTTAACATGTTTAGCAAATAATATAAACAATTTTTTAAACGTTTCTTTTAATATTCTATTTCGATATATTACTATACAGCAAAAGAGAAGCGCTTTTTACCGAAGGTAGCTTTGCAATCCCTCGGCTTACGCGCTTCTCTTTTTATGTTTTTTACTTCAATATTGTTTAGTTTAATGATTTCTCGGCGATTTTGTCTGCCACATATACGCCGCTGGCTGAAGCATGGCTTAAGGGGTGGGTTACTCCGCTTCCGTCTCCTATAATATAAAGACCCTTGTGCTCCGTTTCAAGATTCTCATCCAGCTTAACTTCCATGTTGTAGAATTTAACCTCCACACCATAGAGAAGAGTATCATCATTGGCAGTTCCGGGAGCAATCTTATCAAGAGCGTAAATCATCTCCATGATTCCGTCCAATATTCTCTTGGGAAGAACAAGACTGAGATCTCCGGGTGTGGCATCGAGAGTAGGTCTCACTGTGCCTTCCTCAATTCTCTTGACGTTACTTCTTCTTCCTCTCTCAAGGTCACCGAAACGCTGGACTATAACGCCGCCTCCCAGCATATTGGATAATCTCGCAATGCTTTCGCCGTAGCCGTTGGAATCCTTGAAAGGCTCCGAGAAATGTTTTGCCACAAGAAGGGCAAAGTTGGTATTCTCCGTTTTCCTTGAAGGATCCTCAAAGCTGTGACCGTTAACAGTAACGATACCGTTAGTATTTTCATTTACCACAATACCGTTGGGGTTCATGCAGAAGGTTCTCACAGCATCCTCAAACTTCTCGGTTCTGTATACGATTTTACTCTCATATAACTTGTCTGTAAGATGTGAAAAAATAACAGCCGGCAACTCCACTCTCACACCTATATCCACGCGGTTTGAAAGAGTGCTGATATTAAGATCGTTGCATACCTTCTCCATCCACTTGCTTCCGCTTCTTCCCACGGATACGATACAGTATTCGCAATCTTCGCTTGTGTCCTTGGTATTTACCCTGTAACCCTTATCAAGCTTCTCTATGCTTTCAACAGGTGTGTTAAAATAAAAATCCACCTTATCCTTAAGCTTTGCGTAAATATTTTCCAGAACCACATAATTGATGTCCGTTCCCAGGTGTCTCACGGAAGCATCAAGAAGAGTGAGCCTGTTCTGCATGCAGAGCTTCTTGAATTCGCTTCCCGCAGTGGAGAACATCTTGGTATTGGCTCCACCGTTTTCCATGTTGATATCATCAACATAACGCATAAGCTCAAGAGCCTTTTCTTTACCGATATACTGGTAAAGGGTTCCGCCGAAATCATTGGTTATATTGTATTTTCCGTCGGAAAAAGCCCCCGCGCCTCCAAAACCGTTCATTATGGCACAGGTTTTACACTTTATACAGCTCTTAACCTTCTTGCCGTCTATGGGACAATGTCTTTTTTCAAGAGGATATCCTGT
>JAILPU010000273.1 GCA_024699395.1 Lachnospiraceae bacterium
ACAAATGGTGGAATGTGCAAAATTTAGTCGTACCCCCCCAAAAATACCTTCTGTATTAATTTACTTTATTCTTTCAGCCATATTTGCCACTATGGCTATCATACATATTGTAAAATTGCGCAATAAAAATAAACAAAAATAGACTTGTTATAAGTAACGCCAAGGCTATGTGGATTTGTTATTCAGTAATGATATAACAGTGTCGTAATAATCAGTGTCATAATAATGGAATATGCCAAAATATAAAACCCGAGAACATTTAGTCTCGGGTTTCGTTTTTGGATTTTATACCATCAATAATTAGATATCTGATTTTTCGTCAGAATTATCAACTGTAGTCTCCTCCTCAGGTTTATCGGAGGTCTTAGGGAATGACAGACGTGCTTTGAACATATCTCCGTCAATATCTATAGAGAAGGTTCCTCCCATGGCCTCTGTGAGGCTTTTTGCGATGGAAAGACCAAGTCCGCTTCCTTCCGTTGTTCTGGATGCATCCCCTCTTATAAATCTCTCGGTAAGATCCTCTACGGAGACATCAAGGTTCATCCTCTCCTTGGAAATATTCTTAATATTAATATCCACCCTTGTCTCGCCGCAAACAATATCGATAAATACTCTGGTGTTCTCCAAAGCGTATTTGCAGATATTGTTAAAGAGATTTTCTATGATCCTGAAGGTTTTCATACCGTCAAGCTTAAGGATTATCTGCTCCTTGGGAGGCTTGTAAACCGTTTCCAATCCCCTCTCCTCAAATCTCTCTGCGAATTCTCCAAGAGCCTGACTCACAAGCTCCGCTATATCAATATCATTGATATTTAAAACTATATTTCCGAAGGAAATTTTGGACACTTCCAAAAGGTCGTCGGTAAGCTGTTTTAACCTCTTGGATTTGGCATCAAGTATATCGATATATCCCTTTGCGGGCTCTGCTGTTATATTTTCACGCTTAAGCAGATCCACATAACTTATTATGGAGGTAAGGGGTGTTTTAATATCGTGGGAAACATTGGTAATAAGATCGGTCTTTAATTTCTCGTCTTTAACCGAGGTTTTTACCGCATTATCAATACCTTGACCGATATTGTTCACATTGTTGGCCATCTCAAGGTTGTTGCCGTGAATATTGAAGGTGTCAATCTTAAACCGTGTCTCCCCGTCTTTGATACGGGCAATGCCCTCACGAATCTCATGAATCTCAGCTCTGTAACGGGATATTTTTACACCCACAAAGCCGTCCAGCAGTATCACAAGCAATGCAAGGATTGCAAAAATCCGGAGATTATTTCTGAATACAAACATAAGTATCACAGCCAATAGATTTATAAGCAAAAATGTATTATAGGGAATAAGGCTGGATATAAATATATTTTTTCTTGAAAGAATGTATCCGAATAATTTTCTTAAATAATTTACGGCAAATCCCACAAAACTGGAAATAAAGAACTTTCCGCTTCTGAGTCTCCTTACAGTGGAATACCAGGTTATGCAAAAAACAAAGCTAACCAAAAATCCCGCCGCACAAAACATGCCGTAAACCGAGATATTTCCCCATACATTGTCTGTAAAATATACGGGATTATTGTAATAAAAAGAAATTGCCTCAGGGAACAGTCTGATTGTCTTAAATCCACCATAAACCAGGAAAGCAAAAATTATAATAATAATCTCTCCCCATACATGGTCTATGGGTGAAGTGTAATTGGTGGCATTTCCGTCGTCATCCACCCTGACACCTGCAGACAGGGTAAGATAAATAAACAGCGCAATCCACACAATACTGAAGAAAACAGCCAAAGCGATAAGAACGGAAATATGGGGAACAATCCTGTTAAATGCCTGCGCCCCCTTATAGAAAGAATCGTTTTTAACAGTAAAATCAGTATCAAGTCCAATCCAGATATGAGTGGATTCCGGGAAGGCATACTCATAACCCTTCATAAATTCATAAAGCTTTTCCTCGGTAATATTGCAGTTTCCCGAAAATTCCAGACTGTCGGGATAATATATAAGATAGCGGTCAAACTCCGAAAAAATATCGGTTATCTCGTCGTCCCCCTTGTTCATGGCGGAGGTAAGATTAGTAATTGTGGTGATGTTGCCGTCGCTGTTCTTTTTTCTCAACATATACTTGATATTGGAACGCTCTTCGGAGTACATGTTGTTAGAGGATGTATAAATATTGTAACTTTGTGACAAACCTTCGATGGTCTTTACAAGATCGTCCTGGAGGGTAAAAAATGCCAGCCAGTCTCCTGCCACATTGGAAAGATGAAGGTTATCGTTTTTGTCGGAATAAAGGCAGTTTATCATGGAGCAGTTGACGGTAACCACCTCGTTTTCCATTTCGGTGATGCTTATCCAGTTGGGATATTTTCCCGCCACATACAACCCCATAAGCATGGCAAGTTCTCTTTGTCCCGTGCGGTCATAAACTTCCTTTACTTTCAATTCATCTTGTGTGTAAATCTCTTCCGGAGGAAGTCCTTCGTCTTCTTCAGCCTTTCTTTGGAATCCGGAGAATATTAGAACTCCGTCCTCTGTAAGAGAAAAATTAGCCGGCGAATGGTAATCCCCGAAATAATTGGCGAAGTCATAAATATTCATGGTAACATCACTGAAGGTTACCCCTTTTTGCGACCATTTTATAAGGTCGTCAAGAACGTAATCCACCGAAGGATATTTCATATGTTCGATGTTGTATCTTTTGGAAGCGTAGTCTGAAATATTCACTCTTCTCTTAGGGAGGAAAGAATTCAGTACCTCAAGATCGTCCTTAGCCGCCGTCAATTTAATGATATCTCTCACGGAATTGTCAAAAATATCATTGAAAAGCACGGAATCATCATAGTCCCTTTCAGAACCCAAGGGATCCACAAAATAAATATCTCCCCCGTCTGAAAAGTCAAGCTTCACGTAGGAATTAAGTATTATAGCACCAATAATACACATGATTGCAAGAGCAAGCATGTGTTGTATAAATCCCAATATTAATCTCTGAAGTGAAGTTTTTTTCTTATTATTCATTTTCGTCCGCTATCTTATATCCAACGCCCCAGACAACCTTTA
>JAILPU010000289.1 GCA_024699395.1 Lachnospiraceae bacterium
ATAACGAGGGCGCTGAGGATGAAGGCAATGATAACGAGGGAATAAATAACGAAGGCGTTGATAATGAGGGCGCAGAGAATGAAGGCACAGATAACGAAGGCACAGATAACGAGGACGTTAATAACGAAAACGTAGAGAACAAGGCTATCAAAGACTTTGTTGAAAGATGTTATGAGATAAGTTTCCAGAGAACTCCCGATGAAGAGGGTGCAAAGTTCTGGGAAGACCAGCTTGTAAACGGCAAGATGTGTGCATCGGTTGTTGTCTACAATTTTATGTTCGGTAAGGAATATACCGATCAAAAAACATCAGACGATCAGTTTGTAAAAGATGCTTATGCCATGTTTATGGGACGTGAGCCGGAAGAAGAGGGTTATAACTTTTGGATCAACTATCTTTGGGAAGGTGCAAGCAGAAGGGATGTCTTTACAAGCTTTGCCAATTCGGATGAGTTCTATAAGCTTAGCCAAAATGCAGGCTTAACAGCCGGGTTTTTTACCAATTCATACGACCATAACAAGATAAACAGGATAAATCTTTTTGTTGAGCGTTTCTATAAAACCTGTCTTGGCCGTATAGGAGATAAGGAAGGTCAGACATACTGGACAAAAGGACTCTTAAACGGGTCGTTAAACGGTTCAGATTGTGCTGCAAATTTTATTAAAAGTACGGAATATAAGTCATTTAATAAGGTTAAAGACGAATTTGTTGAAGATATGTACGAAACCTTTATGGGACGAGAGGGTGAGGATGCCGGTTTTGCCTATTGGACCGGGGAGCTCAAAAAAGGCTTGCAGAGAGATAAGGTTTTTGAAGGATTCGTTAATTCCAACGAGTTTTTGGAAATATGTAATGATTACGGTATTTCAAGGGGTAAGTACAGATCGATTTTTTCCCTTAAGAAGGGCGACCACGTTAAATTAGGAAGAATCGAGCAGGACTCTGAAAAGGAAGGGCTTGAACCTATAGAGTGGGAAGTTCTCGCAGAGGAAGACGGAAAGTTATTATTACTGTCTAAGTATGCTTTTCATAACATGGAGTTTTATCACAACAACTGGGATGAAGTGACCTGGGAAAACTCAGATGTAAGAAAGTGGCTTAACGGAGAGTTTTACGAAACGTCATTTACTGATGAGGAGAGGGAACTGATCCCGTTGGTTAAGCTGGACAACAACGAGGCTCCCATTGATGAGAAGATGGTAGTCAATAAGACCAATGATACTGAGGATCATGTATTTTGCCTAAGTGTCAGTGAAGTTAACAAATATTTTAATTTAAAAAAGGCTGAAGAAACTATCGAGGTGTCTGATTATCAAAAAGGTTATATAGAATTGATGAAAAGACCCGATAAGTCCGGAACTCTTAACAGAGAGGTTTTACATTATAAATTTAATTATTACTACGATTCAAATCTTGTATGTTCTAACGTTAACTGGGGCATGACAGATATGCAGGCAGAGATTGTGAACCTCGATTTTTGGGAGAGTCCGTATTTTGATCCAAATAAATGGGCACTTTCGTTTAAAGAGGATACAGCATATTACGCTCCTTATAAGCCTTATATTATTTCAACGGAACTTTTGTATTTCATAAACAGACTGGACACAGCGATGGATCTTGTGGGAACGCCGACGTGCCGCTGGTGGTTAAGGACTACAGGAAAGTGTTACTATGACGATGTTTGTCAGGAAGAAAGATACACGCAAAGAATGCTTTCCTTATATAAAAAGTTTGTCCGTACACCGGAATTATCGGAAGAGGATAATAATAAATGCATAGGTGAAACATCAATAAACAGTCCCAGTTGTGCGTTTTATGTAGATCTTACTGGAGATATTCCTGTAACTCTTCCCAAAGACGCTTACAGATCATGGTTTAGAGTATGGATACGTCCTGCGATGTACATAAATCTTATCGGCGACGACTACGAACCATAAATAAATAGGGGGAAAAAATGCTTAGAGAACGAGGTGGTTTTAATAATTCAATAAAAAGAGGGAATTTAGTAAGTGTTAATACGCTTATCCGCATCTACGAAGAGTATGAAGAAGAGGAAGCTCTTCCCGAAATGCTTCGTATTTTATCAAATTGCATTGGTAATGGCTGCGTGATGAGCGTTGTTAACTGGGAGACCAGGGAAGTTGTCGCAACAAGCGAAATTGAAGAAAACAGGTACTTTTTGGAAGCGGTTGCGCAAAATGTGGTCTATAGCGAAGAAAAGCAGGATCACCAGAAATTCATGACAGAGGGTATGTATTTCAGACCGGGAATGTCACATATCAAGATATACCCCTTGAAAACGAAAGGTAAAAATCTCTTTTTCCTTATGAGCGAGTTAAAAAGTGCACTATGTTTTTACAAGGATTTAGATGAAGAAGTAGCATTTTTAGGGCTTGTGGTAGACAACACCTTAATGAAGAGAGAGATTGACAGGTCAAAAAACTTTGACAGGGACTTTAAGATCTACGTCAGGGATGTGATCTTTAGGGACTTTTCAAGGGAAAAAACAAAGTATATTGCGATATTCAGGCTTTGCACCGTTGGCGATATCCGGTACATGATAAATGATTTTGACCTTGTCCTTAGAGAGATGGTCGGAAGAATCAAGACGGAATATACGGATGCATACAAGCTGTGCTTACGGTCTATAGGTATTCTTGATAATGAAAGCGAAACCAAGGCTGATGCCATAAGGAGGGCCCACCGGGTATTGGATTTTTTAATGGAAAGCCTTCCCAGTGAGAATATAGAAGTATGCATTATGCCTGCTGAAAATATCCGTGAGGATGTAGAAAGTGACCTTTCCTGGGTTTTATCCTTTATGGATGAGTGCATAACCGGTGGAAACAGGGGAGATACCATTTTTATCCCCTATCCCGGGCCGTACGATCCATATCTGGATGACGAACTTCCATATAAAGAAATGTACAAGGAGGTGATACCAAATTACTACTTCAATGGGGAATCCATTTGCTTAATGAGGAATTTTGAAGAAGTACGGAAAGAAAAATATGAGTGGTACGAGGAGGAGAAAGGAGTATTTGAAGACGAGCCTGAACCGGATCCATATGAAGATATGATCAAAGAACTGGAGGAGGAGACCATGAGGGAACTGGAGGAGTGCCTTCGTTCGTAAATAGTATCATATTAAGAGTTTTTAAAAGGCAGGTTCTAATATCTATGAAAAGATTAATCATTTGTCTGATTGTGATCATAACCATTATCGGTAACACTTTTTTGTTAACGGGTTGCGGTAACGATCAGGAGGCACTAAGTAAGTTGACGGAGACAGTAAAGGATGAGGGGAGTTCCATAAATCATGGGGCTTTGGACTTTACCGCAAGAGTTATCCCGGAGTCATGGTATCAATCGGCCATGTTTGTAAGGCACTGGACCGCTGTAGTTGTGTGCGGCTGCGAGCTTTTTGGGATCCTTTTGATAGTACTGTTTAAAAAGAGCAGAGAGGTCCAGTCTATGGCTTTTAAGCTCTTTAATGCAGGTATTCCATTAATCTGGCTGATATCTGTTAATGTTTATTGCATCTTGTATGAGGTTTATAACTAAAAGGAAAGGGGAGCGGGAGAGACCCGCAAGAATGTATATGAGTGATAGCGTATTGGCGAAGCTTAACAGCAAGTACACTTCCGATAATCAAAGGAAGAACAAAGTAGATGCTGAATCTGAACCAAGCAGACTGGAGTTTTATCTGGATGCAAAAGAGAAAGAAAAAAGGATAACCGTAAAATTCCTTACAGTTGATCCGGAGGGGAACTTTTTTGGGAAAGACAAAGACGTAAATATTGTATTAAACGGGGCAGAAACTGTTAAGGAGGGGCACAGCAACAATACATATGCTTCCCCCAGGTTACTGGGAAGAGAAATCATTGTTACTGTTGAAAGTATTGATGTTTCTTCAAAGACAGTCAGGGTTACAAAATGTAAGACCGGAGGATTAAGTAAGGCTGATTACACGAAGCTTCGTGTGAACAAAGAGATTCAAGCGTCTCTTTCTAATGGCAATCATCCGGTAATATGGGGAAGAGTTAAGGGTTATTACAAGGATATGGTGAATATCAATATCTTTGATACCGGCCTTATAGGAAATGTGACGGTTAGGGAATGGTCTAAGGCATACACGAGAAATTTATCCGTCGTAGCCAAGGAAGGGGAGGTTTATCAGTTTGAGATAATAGGCGAAAGCTCAAAAAGAGGACAACATACATATCCTATATA
>JAILPU010000318.1 GCA_024699395.1 Lachnospiraceae bacterium
GCTTGTCATGGGAGTGTGAATGTCAAAATGGTTAAGAAGCTTTATGCTGTTTCTGGTATCCTCGCACGCAATAATATCCACATCTCTCAAAGTATCCACCACTCTCATGGTCATATCTTTAAGATTTCCTATGGGTGTTGCGCACAGATATAATATTCCGCTCATTTAATTCCTCTTTTTGTACGAAGTCTCTTACGCTCCCTTTTATACGTCCGTAATTATCCGGATACAATTGTCCATATAAATATGTCAAATGTACATTCTTCTACGTTCATTCCATACATAGTTTCCGTAGTCTAAATGTGTATCACGCAGCCGAACATATTATCTCACACAAATATCTGTGTTATCCGGGTACAATTATCCAAATAAAACTTGTACCACAGTTCAGTCATGCATCACAGCCTACCACGATTTTACGCATACTATGCTAACACATATTTAGTCACACAAATACTTAATAACCGTATATGTCTTTAATCTCGTCGGTGTATACTCCCGGCTCCTTGAAAATAATAAGGGGCTTTAATACTTTCATGCCGCTTTTTCCCTGTCTCACGGATTCTATTAAAACCATATTGGGTTCCTTGTCGGCGTAAGGGTACACTAACTGAAGCCTTTTGGGCTCAAGATGATATCTTGTAAGAGTCCCCATAATCTCATTAAGTCTGAAGGGTCTGTGAACCAGGAAAAAACTTCCTCCCGGCTTAAGTAACTTCTCCGTCACACGGGCCACGTCCTCAAAGGTACAACTCACTTCATGCCTTGCTATGGCCTTTGCCTCTGCGGGATTTTTTAATCCGTGACTGTTTATCATATAGGGAGGATTGGATGTTATACAATCAAAGGAAGCAGGCTTAAAAAGCTTATCTGCTTCCTTAATGTCTCCCGTAACTATATTGATCTTATCTTCAAGATCGTTTAATAAAACACTTCTCCTCGCCATATCGGCACTGTCTTTTTGAATCTCAAGAGCAGTGATGGAACGAGGAGAATATTTTCCCTCCATAAGAAGGGGAATGATGCCTGTTCCCGTCCCCAGATCCAAAAGCTCATCTTCATGGGTACAGGAAGCGAATCCGGTAAGAAGCACCGCATCCATCCCAAAGCAAAATCTCTTGGGATCCTGAATGATGTACATACCGTTTCTCTCCAGGTCATCTAACCTCTCTTGGTTTTTAAGACTGACCTTCATCTTTTCTTTCCCTGGGTGCTTTCTGATTGTTGGGTCTGTGGTTATGCCTTCTGTTTCTTCTGTCACCCTTGAATTCTCTGTCTCTTCCGGGTTCCCTGTCACCGCGAGGCTCTCTGTCGCCATGGTCTCTGTCACTGCGGTCCCTGTCGTTACGTTCTCTGTCGCTGCGATTTTCTCTGTCGTTACGATCCCTATCGTTACGCTCTCTGTCGCCACCTGGTTCTCTGTCGCCCCTAAACTCTCTGTCTTCGCGTGAAACTCCCGAATCGGCACCGAAACCGGTGTCCATATATTCGGACTCATTGTTCATATTTTTACCGGGACGATTCTGACGATCCTTTTTGTGAGGTCTGTCATTCTTTCTCTCGGAATCATTGTTCCTTGGTCTGTCACCCTTGGGTCTGTCCTTTTTGTCAGGTCTTTCACCTCTCTCGGGTCTGTCGCCCTTCTCGAACCTGTCTCCTCTGTCGGGTCTTTCCCTTCTCTCTCTTCTCGATTCAGAGTTATTGTCACCCTCAATGCCTTCACTGGCATCTTCTTTTTCAAGAAGTTCAAGAGCCTTTATCTCCTCAAGCTCTTCCTTGGTAAATTCTTCCTTACGATTCTTCCTCTTTCTGAATTTAAGAGTTGAAGCATCATACTCATGGATTTCCTTCTCATCATTTTCCTCCACAAGCACTCTCACAAGCTGGCGAAGCACATTGACGCCCACGACTTCGCCTTCCACTCCCTCGGGAGTCTCAACTCTGTCACCCATACCGGGAAGCTTTCTGTTGTACTCCTCGTAAACGTCCTCCTCATTTTTCAGGCAGCACATAAGCCTTCCGCAGGCGCCTGAAATCTTGGTGGGATTAAGTGAAAGATTCTGCTCCTTCGCCATCTTAATGGACACGGGAATAAAATCGGAGAGATAACTGCTGCAGCAAAGAGGTCTTCCGCAGATACCGATGCCACCAAGCATCTTGGTCTCGTCTCTCACACCGATCTGTCTCAACTCGATCCTTGTTCTGAAAACTGCTGCCAGATCCTTAACCAGCTCTCTGAAATCTATTCTTCCGTCGGCGGTAAAATAGAACACCACCTTGTTGTTGTCAAAAGTATACTCCGCGTCAATAAGCTTCATTAAAAGCCCATGATCCTTTATTTTTTCAAGACAGATCTTAAAGGCTTCCTTCTCTTTGATCTTATTTTCCGCTTCCTTTTGGGTGTCCTCCTCTGTTGCCATACGTGTAACGGGCTTAAGGGGCTGAACCACCTTATCCTCCTCCACTTCTCTGCAGGGAGTTACAACCGTACCGTACTCCACGCCTCTTGCGGTCTCAACTATAACGTGGTCACCCTTTTTTATCTCAAATTCCAGCGGGTCAAAAAAATAAATCTTGCCTGCCGTACGAAATCTTACTCCGATTACTTTAACCATCTATATAACCTCTATCCTCCAAGTATTCTGCTTAACCGAATTCCTTGATCTTTTCAAATAACAGCTGAAGCACCAGCTCTAAATTAACATGGGCTTCAATTCTTCTGACAGTATTGTCCAAGGCTTTCAGCACCAGTTCGATATCTTCATAGCTTCGTCTTTTGGCACATCTGGCAATATCTCCGGCCTCGTTTTTAAAAATAAGACCGTTGAGATCGTTGGTGGCTTTAAACAAAAGAACATCTCTGTACCATACCATAAAAAGATTAAGATAATCATTTATGGAAAGCTTATATTCCGTAAGTCTCTTGGTGGCGCCTATAAGTTCCTCCACTCTCATCTCGTCGGAGTACTTAAGTATACCCACCACATCACTTCTTATTCTGTTAAAATCCTCACTGGATGCCAGCGCCTTTGCTCTTCCCAGATTACCTCTTGCGAAAGCCGCACACACCCTTGCCACATAGTCCGGAACCTTCACGGTGTCCATAAGAAATTTTATAACCTTCTCATCCGATACAGGAAGAAGATTAAGGGTAATGCACCTTGACTGTATTGTGGGTAAAAGCTTTTCAATCCCCGATGTAAGGAGCATTATCATGCCGTATTCCGGGGGCTCCTCAAGGGTTTTAAGTAAAGCATTCTGCGCCTCCGTGTTCATATTTTCCGCATCGATTATAATGTAAATCTTATAGCGGCCGTTGTAAGGCTTTATGTCTATGTCCTGATTGAGATTTTCTCTTATATTGTCAACACTTATGGAAGTGAGTTTGTCTTTGGTTATCTTTATAATGTCGGGGTTATTATTGTTCTGAGACTGGATGCAGGCATGACATTTCCCGCAGGGCGCATTGGCGCTGTCCTCGCACTGAAGAGCCGCCGCAAAAATATCCGCGATAAACTCTTTACCCGAATCCTTCTCCCCGTTAAAAATATATGCGTGGGAAAGCTTGTCGGCCTTCATGGCATTTCGGATGTAATCTTTAATTGTATCCCTGCCTATAATATCGTCAAAACCGTACACATTCCCCTCCATTTAACCCCGTCAGGTAAATATATTCGAACCGTCAAGCATATATATCCGAACCAACAGATACATCTGTCCAAACCGCCAGGTACATAATTTGGAACCATCCGATGAATATATTCGAACCGTCAAGTAAATATATCCAAAAGCAGACCTCGTATCTCACCTATCTTCTCAAGTATCTCAAGATTGTCCTTCTCATCCTTCATAAGTGCTTGGGCCAAATCGTCGAGATTCTGATCCACAAGTCTTATGATTCCGTATATCCTGTGCCTTCCTTTTCTGTCCAGGAAATTTTCCCTGGAA
>JAILPU010000034.1 GCA_024699395.1 Lachnospiraceae bacterium
GCTCGATTCCGTCTTTACTAAGAACAGCTTTTATTCTGTTATAAGAAATCTCAATATTCTTCTCCTCATTGTATGAGGGAAGGATTACAGAAACAAGTCCCATACCTTTATCCTCTTTTGATATACCATGCCCGGGTACCACATCACCCTGCACAGAGTCCAAATTTACACAACAGCCATTCTTTTTTTATTCGTTACATCCATACCATGGGTTTGTGATGTGGCACAATCATTTATATTCAAGGCTGTACGTGTGGCCGATTTCCAAGACATACATCCCGATGGAAATTATCTCTCGAAATTTTCAGTCTTCACATATATAACTCCGTCCACCATCTTAACGGAACCCGGATTGGGGAAGGAAGGCATATTAATATATTCCTCTGAATTATATATGATTCCCATCTCCTCCACCGACACAAAGTTAAGGTCGGCGCCGAGATAATTTTTCATAAACGCTCTGTAGTTCTCGGCGGTATATACAAGATATTCACCGCTTAAACCAATCATATTTCCGGTGACATCCCCGGTGATATCGCTTTCGGGATATTCCTTATCCCCCACGACTCCCACCATGGCAATGGGAACACCGTGTGTGTAACCCGGCGTCTGTTCAATCCTGTCAAGAAGCCTTGTGCAGAAGGCGTAGGTTCTCTCATATTTCTTGCTGAGATTGGAATAACCTATATTGTCACAGATTCCGTAATTAAATACAAAAACAGCAAATCCCAGGGACAATACCCACATGAGAATTCTCTTTTTGTCCTTTATGGGTAAAAGCAAAAGACTCATATCAAGAAGACATACAAGCAAAAATACCCACTGATATCTCATAACAAGATGATAGGTAAGATTTCCCGATATAAGCATTATCATATTACACAAAAGAGGAACCGCAACAACGGATACAGCGCATATTGCCAACCCTCTTGCCAAAGCCTTTTTCTCAAGATCCTTAAACCTTACAAAAAGGGATACCACAACACATCCCGCAATAAGGATAAGTGCCGCAAGTACAAAGAAATTGGGAATTATAATCTTTCCCTTAAAGGAAAATACCACAAAATCCTTATACATATTTTTAAGGTTATCAATAAGACCCGCGGAGTGACCCACAGACTCAAGATCATTTATTCCCTGATAGGTATCAAGGTCTTTACCCTGTATAAATAAGAGGATCTTTAAAAGTCCGTAGTACAGTGCGCCGCCAAAAGCTCCCATAAAAACATATCTTCCCAAGGTAGAGAAGGATTTTTTATTAAAGCCTTTGATCACAAAATTTTTTGCCACCACATAAAAGGAAAGCAAGGCGCAGACAGGAAGATATGCCTGGTAAATCCCCATACTGAAAGCCAATGCTACAGCGCCCCATATCTGACCTTTTTTTAAACGGTCCGTAAGCCACACTGCCAACACCGCGAGCATAAGCCCCATCATATATCCGTCAAGGGTATAGATGTACGCACAGGTGGATGAAAATGACGGAAATGTCACAATCAGTCCCGAAACAATCACTGCAAACACTTCGTCCTTAATCTTAAAAAGATCGATTAAAAGCATTGAAGCTATTCCCAGATAGCAAAGTGCCAGTACCCCCGAAACCCAGGGCAGCGTGTAAAAGGAACTTATACCGCAGGCGATCATAAGAAACCACCTTCCGGAGGTTATCATATTCTGATCAAAATAAATGCTTCCAAGCCCGTCATGATTGGGAAAATCTCCCATAAAGGCGGGCATGTGGACAAGAAGTCCAATAATAATTGCACTTACAAATGTAACCCCAGCTAAGGGCGATATCCTGTTTTTTAAGTTTTTTACAAACAGTCCGGGAGTATTCATGAATCATCCTTCCAAATCAGTGTAAACTCAAAACCTTATTATATCCTCTCAGGGAATGTTTCGCAACCGCCCCAACAAGACCACCGTCATGGCCATCGGAATAACACTTGCCATGACTATCGGGATAACACCGGCCATGCCTGCCGAGATAACAAATCGTCATTGTCGCTATACCAACGTTACGTCATGGTCCATGCAACACGTTTTGTTACACCCACTGTAATACCGGTTCGTCATGGTCCATGCGACAATCATTCCACCGCGATCGATGCGACATCGTTATGGCTTGATTACTCTGCTGTAATCAACACCTTACCGATTTTCGTAGCAATTTCCCTCCTCATCTTATCATTTGGGTGGACGCCGTCGGTGGTATATTTATTTCTGTCATCATAATCTTTCGTATCATAAAGATCCTCGTAGAGATCGATGCACTCTAAATTATACTCTTTGGCAATTTCCTTAACCCATTCCACATAGGAGGACAGGTTGTAACCTTCTATCTCGTATTCCTCACAGGTTTTTCCGTTGGTCTCATACCAGGTATAGGGAGGGGTAATAAGAATAATCCGGGTATCTTTAAAAGCCTTTGAAAGCTTTTCAATAACCTCTTTATATTCCTCTTTAAAATTTTTGCCCTCGCCGGAATGGTAATCGTTAAGACCGTGTCCGATTATTATATATTTAAGATCTTTGGTATCAAGTCTTCTCATCTTACGCATCAAAGATCTGAAATACTCGGTGTTACTCTCCCTCACGTGGGCGGATAGCTGGGGTCCGAAATCCCCGGATATAAGGCTGTCGCAAATACCCGAAAGGCTGTACGCACCCTTGGAATCAGACTTATTCACATTGTCCCTGTCATATACCCCTTTGGTACCCCCGAAGGCTCCGTTAAAAACATTAAGCCCCGTTTCCCCGGACAGTATTTCAGAGATTCCTGTTTCATCTCTCACAAGCCCGAAGATGCTGTCCCCTAAGATTAACACGTCAGCATGGGTCTTCTCACCTCTCTTTGTAAAAAGGCACAAACACACAGCTGCAATTAAAACCAACACCGATACAATCCCTGTGAGAACCTTTATTCTGTTATCATTTTTCATCGAACAAGTTCTCCCGCGATTCTGGCGGCGCCTCTTGCATCCACCGTCCTCTTCATAAGATCGTTCATTATCTGTCTTGCCCTGAAATTATCCTTAAGGATAGCCGCCGTATCAAGAAGTCTTTTGCACACTCCCTCGGGATCCAGAGAAAAATCTCCGGCATTTACTATGCCCATATCCTTTTCCAAACACCCCGCAAGCATTCTCTGATTCTCGGCATAATAAAAACATACTGTGGGAACACCCATGGCACAAAGCTCATAGATGGTGCTTCCCGCCGCCGAGAGGGCAAGGTCGCATTTTAACATAAGACTTGCCATATCACTCACGTTCTCCCAGACTTCAATCCTTCCGGGATTTTCCATGCAGAATTTTTTAACTGCCTCACCGTGGGGTGAAACTGTTCCCACCACCACATTTATGACACATCCCTCAAATTCTTTTCTCTTCAAAAACTCATCGCATATCTTAACTGCGGCTCCGTAACGGTCTCCCCCTCCGGTGGTAAGAAGGATATTTTTAACATTCCTTGAAAGTGCCAGGGAATGACCCAGAAACTGTCTTCTTAAGGGAGCATACTTGGGACCCAGAAGATTTTTTCTGTTCTTGTACTGAGTCTCCTTCTGATCGAGATAAATCCCGTAAATATTGTAATTGATCAATATATCCACGGGATAATCCATTCTGAAATCATCATCGAAGCAGGCAACGGGGCAGAGCTTCCCCAGTTCTTCATAATAATCCTTATCAAAAAAATAACTGTCCGCAAGAATGATTGCCTTGTCGTCCCTCTCTATAAGAGGCTTTATAATGTCTATTTCCTTCCCGGGATTTTGGTAATCGGTTCCCAAAACCATACAGGGATAATTAAGACCGGTAATCAGGTCCCTTACGGAATCATCCGCCAGAATAAAATATACATGTCCTTTGTTTATCCTGTAGGCCTCCGCCACGGACAGACATCTCATTATATGACCTGTTCCTATGGTGGCATTGCCGTCCGCTCTTATATAAAGCATTCTTTGTCCTCTTAGCCTTTTCTCAAGTTCCTGTAAAACTTTTTAAGTGTGTAATATAAATAAAACAACAAATCAGACTTCTTCTGAAGTGCAATAAGCTTTCTTTCTTCACAACCTATAAGTTCTTTGTAATACTCATTGTCCATAAAGGCGGGGAAAAATTCATTGACCTCAAGTCTCAGCCTTTTAATAAAAGCAAGACTTTTTTTGCAGGGTGAAGCCATATATGAAAACAGGGTGTTCACGTAAGCCACCTCTGTATATCTGAATTCCACCTCACTGAAATAATCATCCAGCACATGCTTGGCTTTGGCTTCCTCCACCATCCTTCTCCCGGATTTTACCCTGTCCTCAAAGCTTTTTTCGGTAACCATGTGAACGGTGGATGTGGGATGCTGTACATAGAAATATCCGCACTTTTCGGAATGTTCCAGATGACCGGTATAATATGACCAGATTACTCCGGCGCAGTTATCCTCATAGAGAATATCCTCGGGAAAATCCAGTTTGTTTTCCTCTATAAGTGTTTTTTTGTAGATTTTGGTGACCATGCTTCCGGGTCTTATAAGAAGTTTTTTCAACTTCTCTTTGTCCATGGGTCCTGTCTGATCGGCTGTATTATTGACAATCCTGTCACTTTTATCAAAGACATAGCCGTTGACCCTGGCGTAATCCGAAGACACCACATCGGCACCCTTTTTTTCACCCAACGTGATAAGATCTTCAAAATAATCATTTTCCACAAAGTCGTCGCTGTCTATAAAGCCTACCCACTCTCCCGTAGCCTCTTTAAGTCCCACATTTCTTGCGTGACCCTGACGCTTGTTTTCACTAAGGGCAATAATACGAATTTTATCGGGATATGCTTTTTCAAAATCTCTGCACACCTGTAAAGAATCATCAGTGGAAGCATCGTCCACCAGAATTATCTCCATATCCTCCACTGTCTGTGCCACAAGGGATTCAAGACAATGCTTTAACTTGTCGTCTGCGGCCACATTGTACACGGGCACTATGACGGATATTTTTTTCATTGGATACTTCCTCTCTCCAAAGAAGCCTTTCCATTTTCAATGCGGTATACCATATCGCATTTTTCTATGGTCTGAAGTCTGTGAGCAATTATAATAAGGGTTTTCTTTCCTCTGAAACGGTTGATGGAATCCATAATGGCCTTCTCGGTGTCATTGTCCAGAGCCGAAGTTGCCTCGTCGAGAATAAGGACTTCAGGATCGTTGTATAGAGCTCTTGCAATACCGATACGCTGTCTCTGTCCGCCGGAAATACGGATTCCTCTCTCTCCTATTCCCGTATCAAGACCGTCGGGAAGGTTTTTTACAAATTCATCAAGCTGTGCTTCCTTAAGGACCTCCCAGACTCTGTTTTCATCGATTTTGTCGGCATCAACTCCAAATGCCACGTTGTTTCTGATGGTATCGTCAAGCATAAAGATCATCTGGGGAATGTAGCCCACGTTTTTAAGATACTGTCTGTATGCTGTCTTTACATCCTTTCCGTCCGCAAGCACAACACCTTCCGAATTGGACAAAAGTCCCAAAAGAATATCAACCACCGTACTCTTTCCGGCGCCGGATGAACCCACGATACCCACGCTCTTTCCCACGGGGACCTTAAGAGATGCCTTGTCAAATATAAGCTTGTCGGTTCCGGGATATGCATAAGTTATATCCTTAAGTTCAAGACTTTCGCTAATGGGAAGCTTGTCATCGAAATCGGTGGCAAAACTCATATCCACATTTTTGTCCTGGGTCTCATCCTTGAGGTTGTCGCTTACTCCCATAAAGAAGGGCTCAAAATAAGCGATGGAATTAATCTGATTGTTAATGCGGTTAACCGCGGGCAAAAGCACAAATGCCGCAGCCGCAAGAGTGGAGAGACCGTCCACCATATTGGAGCAGTCCACCCCGGAAAGTACCAGGAATATCATGTATCCCATCATAACCGCAACACAAGCTGTCTCTATAAGAAGCTTAGGAATATTATTGTAAAGGCTGTACTTTTGTACCGCATCCACATAACCTTTTCCGCACTTTTTGTACTCATTTACAAAATGCTGCTCCTTGCATGCTATCTTCACCTCTTTGATACCCATTACGGTCTGGCTTATCCACTTAAAGAGCATGCTGTAGTAATCCTGATTATCCTTGCCGGCTTTATACATTATGGGCTTTAACACCTTCTTGATAACAAGCATAAGAAGGATAAGGACAATAGCCAGAAGAATGGTCATAGTTCCGTTTGTGGCAAAACAGTAGCTCACCACAAAAAGAGATACCACTCCGTCACTTAAAAGCTGAAGAAGGGCAAGGATTAATGCGTACATATTGTTAACGTCGGAAGTGATACTCCTTTGCACAACAGCGGTATCCGCATTAAGGAAGAACTCATAACCCCTCCTTAAATAGTTTCGCATCATACGCTCCGAGGTCTTGAACTGATTGGTGTAAACGAATTTAAAGGTAAGTTTTTGCTGAAAAAACAAAAAGAGATTTTTAACCACAAACACAAGAACAAGAAGCGCCATAACCGTTACGGCAAACTGCCTCTGGCTGTTACAGTGAAGTATTCTGTATAAAAGCTGAGCCACCCTGCTTTTCCCGGACTGCTCGGGATCGATTATAACATTGACGGCTTCCACAAGCATTCCCACACCGGCGGTCTGTAAAAAAGCTCCTATCACCATAAGCACCATAAGTCCTAACATGGTACGCTTTTGTTTGCCGTCAAGCAAAACATTTAATTTCTTTATGATCTTTATCATTTATCTTTCCTTCTTAAATACTTATATCTGCTCATTCTGGCGATGGATAAGGGGATCCTCGTATTTATCCATAAAGCTCTCCCCCAGCCTCACAATCTCATCTGCAAAGGTAATGGCCTTCACCACCGTAAGCACACCCACCACCTTGGAAAACTTAAGATTCTTAAAAAAGTTAAGCATCTCCATGGGCACAGTTCTGTCAAACTGAGGGTACTCCTTAAATTCCGTTCTGTAATCCAGTTCGTCTCTGGGATGGGGTTTTATGAAAACAGTACCGTACTTTTTGTATTCATTGATGATATCCGTAAATATCCTTTTTCTCACATCCAGGGTACACAAGGGGTCGGTAAGGATAAGTATCTTGTTTCCTATCTTTCCCGCCTCATCTATCTGTTTGGTAAGATTCTCCTTATCCCTTATAAAAATTGTAAGAAGAATTTCCTTATCCTCCTCGGTAAGCCTGTTGTAAAGAGCTTCCCTGGATTCCTCAATATATCTGGGGCAAGGATAACGAATTGCGGATATGTCGTTAACCTCCATATCCATGCAGTATTTGCCGTATCCGTTCTGGACAAAGATAAGATTGAGGTACATTGACATAAAAGCCTTAAGCTTAAAATGTCCCCTGTTGTCATACCTTGCCGCATCAAAATTTTTCAGGCAGTTAAGGCCGTCCTCAAGAGCATGATACTTTATCCTGTTTTGATTAAGATAATACCCTATGGGGTCGGAGTCGCAGTAAACATAAATGTCCTTATACGCCTTAAGGTCAACGGGGACATATGGTGCCTCCAATTTTGCATACCTTTTGGTGAATCTTATTCTTCTTAACAGATTCACTGCAATATTTCCCCCGTCTTCCCTGTATTTTGAAAGTTCGGGAAAAAAATCCTCCCTCTTTTCGTCAAAATCAATGACACTGTTAAAAAGCCCGCTTTTTTCGGCGCGCTCCGAGAGGGTCTCAAAATCGTTGGACATATGAGAAAGCATAAGATCCGCCTTCACAAATTCCACTTTGTTATTCTCACATTGCTCCTTAAGTTTCAACTCCTTAAGGGCAGTCACATACACATGATAATATGTATGACAGATATATATTCGTTCTTTTGTTTCCATGATCTATCTCAGTTTGTAAAGCTTAAAATCCTTATCGTGGGCTATGGGTTCAAAACCCTTTTCTTCAAGTAAAGACTCGATGTCCCCCTCCTCGGGGCAGGCGATATACTTACTCTTTAATGTAATTTCATCACCCTTAATATTTTCCATAATGTAATCCTTCTGACAACAGCTTATGCCAAAGCCCGAAGGAAGCGCGTAAAGTCTGGTCCAGTCCGTCACGGTTATGGTTTCTTTCCCAGTCTCTGTATCCGTAAAGGAATCGTTTACGGTCCATATGACAACATTGTCATAATTAGGTGCCTCTGTATAATCCACCTTAAGGTTATCATTAAAAACCTGTGACATCTTAGCTAATCTCGCATCGTCATCGGGAGCCTTAAACTTAAGCTCATACTCCGCATGCCCCGGTCCCTTTATTCCGAAAAAGAACAATAAGGAGACAGCCACAATTGAAGCCTTCTTAAATCCGCTTGTATCCATGAGGGCAATGATACAGCTTCCCACCATCAAAAAGACCACAAGGTGCCTGCTGCCCTCATATATCTTGTACATCATGATAACTGCAGCAATCATGGCAATAAAGGAAAATATACCGAAGCCCTCATAGAAAAGCCTTGCTTTTACCTTTTCGATGGTGTCTTTATTCTTACCCTTTAAAAGTTTAAGAGCATCCTCCGCCTTCATTCGCCCCGAAGGTTCAACCCCGGTCTCGTTTAACTTTTTCCAGTAACGATATTTAAAAATATCCATCACAAAGGAAAGAGCTATAATAATGAGCATTATAACATAAACGTCAATTACAGCCCCGGAAAAGTATCCGCTTCTCACCCCTTCTGTCATATGATCCACCATATTCTTAAAGAAATAGTAGAATCTTGAGAGAAGTCCCTTAAGTCCCGTGAACGGCCCATATTTTACAAAGCCCGTAATCCAGTCCGCGGAAAAAAGCGGGGTAAAATATGCCGCACCGAAAAAGTGCTTCAAAAGAGCATATCCCGTAAGACCTCCCATCACGGGAAATACCGACAGAAGCGCTCCCTTCTTTTTGTATCTTACAGCAGTAAGGAATGCGGGAAACAGCATAAAAAGCAAAAAATAAGGTCTCATTAGGGTCATGATAAATGACCAGACAAACAAAAATACCGGGCAGTCTTTCTTTTTGCTTTTAAGATACATGAAAGCTGCGCCCATATAAACAAGAGCCATAAATACGCACAAAGACTCGCTCATTCCCGACAGCATATACCTTGTATTTGGGACGTTCAGTACCAAAAGTACCCCCAAAACAAACATGCTTTTATGATCGGGGTCGGCAAGAAAAACAAATACCCCCACCCCGAGACATATAAACAGAATATTGGTTATAACGGGAGTCATAATACCCCAGCCGAAAACAAGTCCTATAAGAGTCCAGGGCAAAAGTAAAACAGGGCTCCATGCGGCAAAAGAAAGACTTAAAGCCCTGCTCTCGTTAAAACCGAAATATCCTTTTGGAATGCCCCCGTTTACCAGAGCTTCCACCTGCTTGTAATAAAAAAGTTCATCATTGAGATCGCTGGAAGGAAGATAAACCCTTGAAAGACTCCCCCCTTTTATGGCACAGTAACTAATGGCACATCCCAAAGGAATAAGTCCCAGTATAAGAGCTTTTAAAAGTCTTATGAGGATTTCTTTTATCCTTGCAATCCCTTCATCACTTATCTGCAAAATTAATCTTCTCCCTTACCACATACTGGGGCGAATTGTTGAGGCTTATGTACACACGGCCCAGATATTCCCCTATAAGTCCCAACAGGATCATTATCATCCCGCCAAAAAATACAACAGCCGCCATAAGTGCCGAGAATCCTTCGGCCACCCCGGGATTAAGAAGCTTTTTTATGATGGTATAAATACCGTAAAAGAATCCCATGCATGCAAAGAACACTCCGAAGGATGTGGCAATCCTCAAAGGCTTTACGGAAAAGGCGGTAAAACCGTTCATCCACAGTCCCAAAAGCTTTGAAAGATTGTAACCGCTTCTTCCCAGGGTGCGCTCCCTGTGGGATACGGTAACATTGGCAATATTCCCCGTTGTCCTTAACACAAGCCCTATAACGTAGGGGTAGGAATTCTCGTAACGGATCATATCATCCGCAATAAATCTCTTAACCGCAAAATAGCTTGATATGAACAGCTTAGGGTCCTTATCAAGCATTATTCTTGTCATAAGTTCATTCAGTTTGCTTCCCAGATTCCTGAAAATCGAATGCTTTTTATGCTCATATCTGGCATAAACCGCATCATAACCCTCATCCAGTTTCTGTATCAGTTTATCCGCTTCACAGGCGGGAGTCTGTCCGTCGTCATCAAGACACACCACATATTCTCCTGCGGAATTTCTGATTCCTGCCATAATGGCCGCATGCTGACCGAAATTCTTGGCAAATGCGATACCCTTTCTCCTTGAATCCCCATCGCAAAGCTTCTTTATCACCGACAAAGTATCGTCGGGGGAGCAGTCATTAACCATGACTATCTCGTAATTCTCAATTGACATCTCTGTCATTTTATTGTCTATCTCATCAATAACCGATTCCAAGGTGTTACTTGATCTGTAACAGGGAATCACAAAACTGATCTTAACCATTATTTCCTCACTTTAGCCATCCACACTATGTTTCTGTAGGAGCCGTCAAGAAACACATCATCTTTTAAAACTCCTTCTCTTACAAAGCCTGCTTTCTCATAGCTTTTTTGGGCTCTTATATTATCCTCCAGGACTCTTAGATAGATGCGATGTAAGTCAAGCTCCTCAAAGCAATATTTACACATAAGCAAACAGGCGGCTGTTCCCACCCCCCTGTTTCTGGCTTTTTCTTCACCTATAAAAATTCCGTATTCTCCCTTTTTGTTAACTCTGTCTATGTCTCTTACATAAACGCTTCCCAAGGGAGCGGAATCATTGATATCACATATAATAAACTGAACGACCTCTCCGGTCTTAACCTTTTTCTCTATCCAGTTAAGATGAGTCTCATTGGTAAACTCACCTCTGTAGAGAAAATATTTTTTCACATTTTCCTGATTACGCCATCTTACTATCTGTTCTGTATCCCAGGCAGTCATGGGTCTCAAAAAGACGGCAGCATTTTCGTCTCTGTAATCCACGTTTTAATCTCCGGACTTTTTCTTTTTCACAATCTTGCCCAGGCCTACTATAAATTTTTGAGCGTATTTTTTACGACCCAGAGCATTTAAATGTACCGCATCCTCAAGATACCTGGCGCCGTTATGCCTGTTGATTCCCAGGGTGTCATACATATTGATAAATTCTACGCTTCCCTTTACCTCCTGGCCAATTTCTTCGCAGGCTCTCACATAATCCTTTCCCACGCCGCCTCCGAGATCGACGGTATTGCTGTCGCCGGATATTATTCCGTTGGAATATTCCTGGGTATAGGTGGGGCTTGTAACAATAATTGTACTGTCCTGATTGGTATATAAAAGCATTTTGACACAGTTGGCAAGATTCACCTTATATGTGGATTCATTACTTCCCAAAGCCTGTCTTCCGCTGAAATAATCGTTTATTCCGTATTCCACCACAATATAATCTGCGCCTTCAAGAGGATTGGCTGCCACAAGATTGTTAAGAGTCTCGTTTTCTTTGTCGTAACCTCTTTTGCAGAGAGCACATAATATTTCATGAAGGCTTACTATTTCCGGATCTCCCGGTGCGGTACTGGAACCGTTTATGGCGCAGTTCACTATATCCGCATCCAGCTCCCCGGCCACAATGGAAGCTATTCCCGTTTCATCCTGTTCCTTTCCCCAGATTGAGTCACCGAACACAACTATCTTGGTACCCTTGTAGGTTTCCTTTGCTATCTTGGTGTAATGATTATCCATAATCATATTCTTTATCTTTACACCTGAGAAAACAAGGATGCCCACAACGCAGACGGAAATAATGAGCTTTAAATTGATTCTCAAAGGCTCTTCTGTGTCCACATCGCATTCTTTTGCATATTTTTCTATAAACTTTGAAAGTCTGTGTATCAGCACAAAGATGATAAAGATTACAATTCCCACCACCATGGCGGATACATTAAACAGAAAGGTCTTGGGTTCCCTTCCCCTTACCTTGGGTATGAAGCAAAGCTTCTGTACGATAAACAGGGCAATAAATACCACAAAGGCTCTGATACTCATTCCCGCCATACCTTTTATCTTGTTGAATTTTCCTATGTTTTCATAAAGAGCCACAAGAACAAGGAACACAATACCCGTATAAAGATCCTGAGGGGTATTGAGAGATGAAACAGCCCACAAAATCAAAACCGGTATCTCATACTTAAGCCCCTTCTCCCTGTTCTTACCGTGACGAAGCAACAAAGATACAATAAAGAGCCAGAGAAGCACTCTTAATATCGTGGGATTCACCCCGCACACCTTATTGATAACAAGGGGGAACCATGCAATTCCCAGTCCCAATGCGACCCCCTGGGTTTTGGTTGGTGCCACAAAAGTCATAAGAAGAACGCAACCCGCCACAAGAAGTAAAGCCTGAATTATATAGATAACCGCATAGTAGGCTATATAGAGTCTTCCCTCTGCAATGAGACCGAACTTTACCAAAAGGGGATAGACGACACCTATAAAATCATCTATAAGGAAATTACATGCGGCATTCTCCATCTCCTCCACAATCGCTGTTTTTGGGATGATATTGCACATCTTGTAAAGAGTGCCCAAAGCTGCCACCAGTTCCACAAGAAGATAGGCCACAAAGACATACATGGAGCTTTTTCTGTTTTTTTCAATTGCTTTTTCTTCTTTTCCCATTAATAATCTCTTACCTCATATACGTAGTAGCGTTTTCCGTTTTCCGTTTTTATAACAGTTCCCTCGTCCACTCTTATCCTTTTATCCATGTCCACGTAATAGCCCCCCAGCCATACATCCGCATTGGGGAAGGCAGGCTCATTGGCCGATATCACATAGACTCCGGACTTGTTGATAAGAGCATCAGAAATATTGCTGAAACCGTAATGCTCCCATTTTTTATATGTTTCCGGACTTTTACTGTACCAGCCTCCCAAAAGATCGTAATTGGCCGGACGAAGAGGATATTGCTTCTCACCGAAAAGCTTCTCGGAAAATGAGACTGTGGTATAAACATCGAGAAAATAGAAATTCTGCGGATTTGCGGCACAGAAGTCCTTAAGTTCCCTGTAGTCGCTGTTGATGTTTTCCCTTCTTATCATCTCCTGTTTCACTTCCCCCACAGTGGAAGGGATATTAAAGAAGGAATAGATGAGTACCGTGATCATCATTATAATGCTTATGCTCTCACGAACGATGAATCTTGCCTTTTCAAGCCCCCGGCTCTCCTTTTGTTCACCGTCGTCAAGCTTAATCTTCTCTTTAAATATATCGGTGGAAAAAACGCCTCTTATAGGGGGCAGTTCATCATTTCTTATTCTTACGGAATAAAGAATAACAAAGCCCATTACAAGAACGAATTCCACAATATAGAGGGAATGAGTTATCCTGTCGGGATAACGCCCCTTATAAATTATATACACCCAAAGGATACTTCTTACAATGCTTAACATCATAAGCCTTAAGACTATCCTCCATCTTCCCGAAATGAGGAAGAGTATGTACGCCGAACAATATAAAAGGATCACAAGGGCATTGTAGGGATAATCGTTAAAATGTATCTCTCTGTACACATAATCCTTAATGGTTTTTATAAGCTTATCCTTGGTGGAAACAGCTGCCTTCGCCTTTTCTTTGGAATAGCTGTCCACCGCCTTTAATGTGTCCTTTGTTATCTTATCGCTAAGGCAATAATTATAACTCTTTAAAAGCACCACATCATTGGGTGTAAGCTCCAAATCCGCATAAAGAGAATATGCATCATCATAGTCCGGGATATAGGAATAATCGTACAATCCCGTTCTGGCTTCGTTAAATCTCATATAATCCTGCCATGACGAAGAGTTATAGCTTACGGCATTTATAAACAGGATTAAAGTCATTCCCCCGAAAAGAGCGGCTATCACCGTACATTTCTGAAGAATATTCTCGTAAGTCCAGACCTTCTTTTCCCCGAAAAATCTGAATAGCACCGCCATCAAATAAAAGGGCAGCATAAGAAGCATCATCCGATGTCTGACGCTGAATGAAAAAAGCATCATTACAACAGACCCTATATTGGTTAAAAGAAAATCCCTGGTGGTATTGTCATAGCTGGAGGTAAGTATTATAAAAATGCCTCCCGCAGCAAGCATTGCGGAGGTAACCGTATACTGACAAAAAACCAGTTCCGGCAGGACAACTCCCAAAAGGAGTATAAATCCCCCGAGGATACCCATAATCTTTTTGGTCATGCTTCCAAGGCTGTAAAGCAGTCCCCTAAGTATAACATAAACAGGGGCATATTGTAAAAACAGCATGGTCACCCCATACCAGGGCACCTTGTCCGTCACCCTGTAGAGAAAGGCTATAACTGCTCCCAGCCATGCTGACATATATACCGTATGGGAGGAGGGCTTCCCGGAGTATACCCCCGAGAGTATATCCTTTATGAGAACATCGTCGTTTAAGGAATAATAATGATCAAAGCATAAGGACACAAAGCCCACCAGAAAAAGCACAAAGCCCAGAGCTATGATATTTATCAATAACCTTGTCTTTTTATCGTTTTTCATTTGTCTCTTTTAAACCAGTGAGTAAGCTTTTTGACACCTGATATCACGTCTTTAACATCGCTGTCCGTCATTGTATAGAACAAAGGCAGTGACAAAGCTCTCTCATAGTACTTTTCCCCGTTGGGACATAATCCCTTTTTATAACCAAGCTTCTCGTAATATGAATGCATATATACGGGAAGATAATGAACCTGACAATGGATATTCTCCGCATTTAAGGCATCAAAAAATTCTCTTCTTCCCACAGTCAGCTTATCGGTATCGATCTCTATGGTGTAAAGATGCCTTCCCAGAGTCACATCATCTGTAATCTTCTGGGTCTTAACAACTTCCTCGTCCTTAAAAGCCTCCTCATAGCAGGATGCGATCTCATTACGTCTTTGGATAAACTTTGGAAGTTTGTCAAGCTGGCTCATAAGCATAGCCGCCTGAAAATCCGTAAGCCTGTAATTAAAACCAAGCTCCACCATTTCATTATACCACGGATCGTCACTGGGATTGTTCATTTGACTTTGATCTCTTGTGATTCCGTGGCTTCTCAGCCTCAAAAGATGTTTGTAGGTATCCTCATCGTTGGTGGTGACACATCCTCCCTCTCCGCAGGTAACGGTCTTAACGGGATGGAAGGAAAAGCATGTCATGTCCGCAAGGCTTCCTACTCCTTTTCCTTTGTAAGTGCTTCCCATGGCGTGTGCCGCATCCTCAATAAATACCAGATTGTGTCTCTTGCAGATATCTCTTATCCTGTCGTTGTCCACAGGCTGTCCCGCGAAATCAACGGCCACTATTCCCTTTGTCTTGGGTGTTATAAGTGATTCTATCCTGTCGGCATCTATATTCAAAGTCAAAGGATCGATATCCGCAAACACAGGAGTGGCGCCGCAATATCTTATGCAGTTAGCGCTGGCGGCAAAAGTGATGCAGCTTACTATAACTTCATCACCGGGTTTAAAGCCTGCTGCCATAGCGGCTATATGAAGAGCCGCAGTTCCGTTGGAAACACAGACAGCATATTTTGCCCCCGTAACCTTACATATCTTCTCCTCTAACTTTCCTATCAGGGGACCGCAGGTGATGTAATCGCTTCTTAACACATCGCAGACTGCTTTTATATCATCCTCGTCAATATACTGTTTACCGTAATATATAGGGGTGCTCCTCTGAGGATTCCCCCCGGCAATAGCCGGTTTCTCCATTATTGTTACCTCTTTTCGTTTTATTTCCCAACAATTTCCATCGTCTTCTTCATGGTTCAGACGTCTGATTTGCTTGTTTGGTTTTACTCTCCGTAAGTGCTTACTATCTTCTTCTGAATTCTGTCATATACCACTACATTAAATCCGTTGTAGGTGGACACCACAGAGGTATTGTTAAACATTATCCCTCTGTCACCGTTCTCAACCAATATGACATTCTTGTCACCAAGATAAATGCACTTGCTTTTTTCTACTCTTTTGAGAACAGGTTCGTACCC
>JAILPU010000053.1 GCA_024699395.1 Lachnospiraceae bacterium
GTAAACATGCCAGACCGACAGTGTGACAGGCTCACGGTTACTCTTGCAGCCCGTAAAACCTCCCAGAACGAAAGCACACAAAACGAAAAGTATTCCCCCCCTCGGCAATGCTTTAATCTTCATATATGCCTTCTTTTCCAAGATTTGTTAAAGAACAATGTATAATCAGTATACTTCTTTTTTGTTCAAAATTCAAACATGATATTATTTTGCTCAAATCAATCCCAAACCACCATATCCACGACCGAATATGCAGCAGTTATATGTTCCATGGCATTTTTAGATTATTCTGCAGTGGGATATCCCTATTTCGGCACAACATACATGGCACTACAGTCACCCCCATGCATTCCCATGTTTGGACTGATTCAAGTTCCTATGCGAGGCCCACGCTCTTTCCGGTGTAGAGATCGTGATATCTGCCACCCAGCTTAAGGAGTTCCTCGTGGGTTCCTCTCTCTACAATTCGGCCGTGCTCCAATACCATGATGCAGTCGGAATTCTTAACAGTGGAGAGACGATGGGCGATAACAAAGGTGGTTCTGCCCTTCATAAGCTTGTCCATTCCGTCCTGAACTATTCTCTCAGTTCTGGTATCGATGCTGCTGGTGGCCTCATCAAGAATAAGTGCCGGAGGATCGGCAACGGCAGCTCTTGCAATGGAAAGAAGCTGTCTCTGACCCTGGCTGAGTCCCGAGCCGTCTCCCTTTATCACGGTATCGTACCCTTGAGGGAGCTGCCTTATGAAAGAATCGGCGTTGGTAAGCTTCGCCGCATTTATAACCTGTTCATCGGTAGCCTCAGGATTACCGAACCTGATATTTTCCATAACAGTTGCTGTGAAAAGATGGGTATCCTGAAGTACCATTCCAAGAGATTTTCTGAGATCTCCCTTTTTAATCTTGTTAACGTTTATTCCGTCAAATCTAATTTTTCCGTCCTGAATATCATAGAAACGATTTATAAGATTGGTTATGGTAGTCTTGCCGGCACCGGTGGAGCCTACGAAGGCTATCTTTTCACCGGGATTTGCATGGAGCACAATATCCTGAAGCACCAGTCTGTCGTCGGTGTAGCCGAAATCCACCATATCCATTACAATATCGCCCTTAAGTTCCACGTAGGTGACGCTGTTGTCCGCGCGGTGGGTATGTTTCCATGCCCAAAGACCGGTACGCACATCACTCTCCACAATCTCTCCGTTTTCTTTGCGGGCATAAACAAGATTAACATATCCCTCATCGCTCTCCTCGGGCTCATCAAGAAGATCGAAAATCCTCTTGGCCCCCGCCAAAGCCATGATAATGGAATTAAACTGCATGGCAACCTGGCTTATGGGCATATTAAAGCTCTTATTGAAGGTTAAGAAGCTTACAAGTTTTCCTATGGTAAGACCACCCACGTGATAAATTGCAAGAAGTCCGCCAACAACAGCACATATTACATAACTTATGTTTCCTATCTGAGCATTTATGGGACCCATGCTGTTGGAGTAGGCATTCGCGTTGAAAGCGCTATCGTAGAGTTCATCGTTAAGAGTTTCAAAACGTTCCAGCGCCTCATTTTCATGACAGAAAACTTTCACGACTCTCTGGCCCTCTATCATTTCTTCGATATAGCCGTTTAAGGCACCTAAGCTATCCTGCTGTTTTTTAAAGTATTTTCCGCTCCTACTTGTGACAAATGCCGCGAAACGCATGGTCACGCCCACCATAAACAGGGTGATAACCGTAAGAGGAATACTGAGAATAAACATATAGATAAGCACCGTGATAATGGTCACAACGCTTTGAAAAAGCGAAACAATACTCTGGGAAATCATCTGTCTCAAGGTATCGATATCGTTGGTATAAACAGACATAATGTCCCCATGGGTATGGGTGTCAAAATATTTGATGGGAAGTTTTGACATATGTGCAAAAAGATTGTCCCTGAGATTCTTAAGAGCGCCCTGGGTAATGTAGATCATAATCCTCTGCTGGACAAACATGCAGAAAATTCCTATGGCATAAAATCCCGCAACCCTTACCATCGCCGACATAAGGGGTCCGAAATCCGGCTCTGCCTGTTTGGTAAGGGGAATAATATAATCATCTATAAGGCTTTTGGTAAACATGGTTCCCTTTGCGTTTGCGAGAACCGATACCACAATGCAGAAAAGCACAAAGAGAAACCAGCCCAGATATCTGGAAAAAACATAAACCATAAGGCGTTTGAATATCTTTCCGGGATTCTCAAGCTTTGGCATATTGGCTGCCATTGCGGCTCTTTTGGATGCTCCGCCTCCCATACTTCCCATGCGTGCCATTATGCCTCACCTCCGGTCTTGTCAAAATCTCTGTTGCCGTCCTGCTGCGCCTCAAATACTTCTCTGTAAATGTCGTTGGACTTAACGAGTTCCTCATGAGTTCCCATGCCCACGATATAACCCTTGTCCATAACTATGATTCTGTCCGCATTTTTAATGCTCTGGATTCTCTGAGCAATGATAATGCGGGTTGTCTCGGGCATAAACTCCGCCATTTTTTTCGTAATGGACGCATCTGTTGCGGTATCCACGGCAGATGTGGAATCGTCAAGAATCAAAATCTTCGGCTTTTTCAAAAGAGCCCTTGCTATACAGATACGCTGTTTCTGTCCGCCGGAAAGATTGGTTCCACCCTGCTCAATGCGGGAATCATATTTTTCGGGCATTTTTTCAATAAATTCATCGCAACAAGCGATATTGCAAACTCTTTTAATGTCCTCATCGGATGCCTCGGCGTCGCCCCATTTAAGGTTGTCTCTGATACTTCCGGAAAAGAGCACATTCTTCTGGAGGACAACAGACACGCTGTCCCTCAAAGTTCTCAAGGAGTAATCTTTAACATTGACGCCTCCAACCTTAACCTCACCGTCGTTGGCATCGTAAAGCCTGCTTATAAGACTGATAAGACTGGTTTTGGAACTACCCGTGGTACCAAGAATTCCCACCATCTCCCCGGAGGGGATTTTAAGATTAATATCGTTCAAAACCGCATCGGGAGAAGCAGGATTGTATCTGAACATTACATTTTTGAATTCAATTTCACCGTTCTTAACTTCCGTCACAGGATTCTCGGGATCCACAATATCCGCCTTCTCATCTAAGACTTCGCAGATTCTGTTTCCCGCCGCCTGGGACATGGTAAGCATTACAAACATAAAGGAAAGCATCATAATACTGGTGAGAATGTTCATGCAATATGAAAGAAGGCTTGCCAGCTCACCGGTAGTGAGATTTCCAACAACTATCATTTTGGCACCAAGCCAGCTTATAAGGAGAATACAGCCGTAAACAGTACACTGCATAAGGGGAAGGGCAAAATTTACGCTCTTCTCCGCCCTTACAAACATATCGTATATATTGTGGCTCGCCAGTCTGAACTTATTGATCTCATAATCTTCCCTGACAAAGGATTTCACCACTCTCTGAGCCGTAACATTTTCCTGAACGCTCTCATTAAGTTCATCATACTTGGGGAATACCTGTTTAAAATACTTGGAAGCGTTACTCATTATAAGAACAACTCCGATGGCCAGCACCGCAACAGCGATAAGATAAACTCCCGCAATCTTTTTATTTATAGAAAAAGCCATAACCATTGCGATGATTATGGAAAAAGGTGCTCTCACAAACATTCTTAAAATCATCTGGAAAGCATTCTGCACATTGGAAACATCGGTGGTAAGTCTGGTGACAAGTCCCGCCGTTCTGAAGTGATCTATATTGGAAAAAGAAAATGTCTGGATGTTTTGAAACATGGCCTTTCTGAGATTTCTCGCAAGTCCGCAACTTGCCTCGGAAGCATATTTGGCCCCCAAAAGACCTGCGATAAGACCCACAGCCGCCACGAGAAGCATTCTGATGCCCACAAGGGTCACAACCTTCATATTTTCGGCCTCTATACCGGAGTCGATAAGTACCGCCATCAGTTTCGGCACCACCATCTCCGCGATAACCTCCACAATCATGCAGACCGGAGTGATCAAAGCCGCCCTCTTGTATTCTTTAACATGTTTAGCCAGTGTCTGTATCATAATGCCTCCAAAATAATTCTTTCCAAATCTTAATTATAAATAAATTTCGTCCAAAATCCAACCGGAATATGACAAGACTGCATACATAAACCGAAAACTTCAAGATTAGGCGTGTTGCCGGTACATCACCTAATAAAGAGGTGACCACAAATTAGCGATCACCTCTTATTGATATTTTTTTATACAGTTATACCGTCTGACAGTTTCAAATCAGAATACGCAATGCCGTGTATAAGTTATATACCGCAATCTGTTTTCCGATAAGGCAGTTTGTTGTAATGACACTGTGGTCAAACCAACCGGCAGCTGTCAGTCTTAGAATCCGTACTTAGCTCTGATTGCCTTAAATTCAGGTGAGAAAGCGAAGTATCTGTAGGAGGAAACTCTGGTCTGAGTCTTGTTCTTAAGAGAAGTTACCCAGAAAGAATATCCTGATGCATCATCCTCTGCATCTCTGTCAAAGAAAGTTGCGTAAAGTCTCTTTACATACTCCTCATCAGAGAGATTAAAGCCGACAAACTCAGGAGATTCAAAGAAGAACTGACAGGTCTGATCTATGGTCTTCTCGTTCTTTAAGATAACCTTACACCAGTAGTTAAGTCCTGCGGCATCATATCCTCTTCCCATTGCTTTTGTATAAAGTCTTGCAACGAAGAAGGAAAGACCTCTGTTCATAGAATCAAATTCGGTTATGCTCATCTTGCCCACTTCAAGGCCGCACTTTTCGCTTCTGTTCTTGAACTCGGGTGAAGCCACAAAGAGATTTGCAACTGCCTGACGTCCGTAACCATTGTTGAGCTCGTTGATCCAGTAATTTCTTCCCTCCTGATCGTCATGAGCATCTCTGTTCATGTAGAGCCGGTACAAAACATCAACATACTCCTCATTGGAAAGCTGTCTGCCGATAAACTCGGGAGAGAAAAGGAAGTTCTGTGCCGCTACAGCAGCTGTCTGCTTATGATCCTTAAGCTGATTGAACCAGTAATAGAGACCGTGTTTATCAGGTGATCTGTTAAGAGCAATCTTGTAAAGTCTCTTTGCGAAACCGTTTATTGTATCATCGCTGTAAGAATCACCAAAGAAGCTTTTATAGATCTGTGTTGTACGAGGGAAATCTTCTTCAAAATCATCCTGATTGATCTCCCACACGATTACACCGCCAAGACCTTCTTTATTGATGTAACTAAGCTTATCTGTAAGAGAAGCCTGGCTCTCATAAGTAATAAAGGTTCTGAAATAAGGGCTTTCTGTATCATCGGTATCATTATAAAGATATGCTGCACCTTCATTTTGGTCATACCCACAATGCCATCCCTTTTCTCCGTCAAGCACGCTGGCCCGTTCAAAATCCGTAAAATCCGCTATGGTGAACTTATCGCTGAAGTCGTAGTTTTCCGAAGCCGGTGCCCCCACAACAGTATTCTTGTCAATATCGTCATCAGTTACAAAAACATGGCTGTAAAAAGGAACGCCTGCCATTATCTTTTTAACATCCACGCCGAGATCCACAAGATAATCTACCGCTCCCTTAACATAAGCTGTGGAAGTATGGAAACCGGTATGTTCGTCCCAGCCCCCAGCCATATCGTAGTTCATCACATTGATGCTGTCCACATACTCTGAAACGCCTTTCCAGTCCTGATAAGGCATTGCCCATCCATATGAACCGGAAGCGCAGGTGGAGATAAGCTTCTTGCCCTCTCCGTACTTCTTGTCAAATGCCTCTCTCATCTCCTTAACAAGAAGAGTAAAATCATCTCTGTCCTTTATAGCCTCGGGGCTGTCAATATCAACGCCCTCTCCCAGTTCAACAGTGAAAATAGGGCATCCCTCATCACCTTCACCCTCACTGGCTCTGCTCTCAAGACCGGGATACTCCCAGTCAAGGTCGATTCCCGAGATCCAGGGATAAGCATCCATTGTTTCCATACAGCTGTTAATAAACGAGGTTCTTCCCTCTTTGGTCCAAGCCATCTCTGAGAAGTAACCGCATCCATTCCAGCCTCCGATGGAAAGCATGATATCCACATCGGGATATATTTCATGCATAGCCTTGTACTGTGCAAAATATGAATCCTCAGCTTTGATGAGCTCATGGTATTCAATAGGATCTTCCTCATCCGAGCCATCAAGATAGGAGAGTCCCTCATTACCGAAATCATTCTCATAGTCCAGGGATTCGATCTTGAAGTTCACATGGGCGTTGTCCTGTTCGGGATCCGTCTCGGAAGATGCAGGAACCACATGCCAGAAGGAATGGTTGATGGTGGTCACTCTGTCCCAGGGAAGTTCGCAAAGCTTTTTGCCGTGCCATGATCCGAAATACTCAATAATCTTTTTGGTGGGATTATAGTTTTCTTCCGTGGCACCTGAAGCTTTGGCTGCAATAGCAGGTTGCATTGCCCCCGCCGCAATCATGGAAACGCTTAATGCAACTGCCGTAAGTCTGCTAAGTCTTTTTGTTTTTAACTTCATACAATACCTCCTCTTATTTGTCACCTCCTATGGCAACTTGTACCCATTTTAACATGATACAAAAGCTAAGCATTATGATTTTTTTGGCAGATTTTGGGCGTATTTTGGGCGACCTTGAAAAAAGCCGCCCCGCGATATCTTACTAAGTCATTTAATATATTTATTGAAGTTCTCAACCAACAGTTTTACGAACTCTTTTAGATAGGTCTGATTGATTTCATTTTCGAAGTAAAATTCATGTGAATGCCCAAAAACACAATTATTCAATCTTCCACCAACACTTATATGTCCTCCGGTTTCAGAAATGAACTCAATGTAATTATAATTACTGTATGGTTCATCTAATTTCGCTTCTCCCCCCAACGATTCATAAATATCATCCAACTGCATTGCGAATCTTGCAATATCTTTAATACTGACATCCATAGACGTTTCAACGGAATATCCGCAACTATTGACCTTAACTCCGAGAGTAATATTCTCTGAAAACGCTAAGTCTTCTTCATAAATCTCCGGACATAGTTCTAATGTGAATGTATCTGACTCAATCCTGTACATTTTCCCTCTCAAACTCCCACTTTAAAACAATCAGCTTTCTATATGTCGTACATCTCTATTAAATACTGATTGTCGCAATAACTCTATCCACTTCCTCATAACTCACATAGGATGCCTGTGCATGTATCGGCACTGATGAATCTGCCATTGAAAAAAGCATATCACCATTATCAAGTAGCCTTTCTGCGCCTGTTCTGTCAAGTATAGTCTTTGATTCTCTCCAATCAACCACAGTAAACGAAGCCCTACACGGAATATTTGCCTTTATGCCACTTGTGACAACATCCGCACTCGGTCGTTGCGTAGCCAATACCAGATGAATCCCGGCTGCCCTTGCAAGTCTTGAGAGGCTTTCAATATACATTTCAAGATTCTTTGGTGCGCGAAACATCATTTCCATGTATTCATCCACAACTACCACAATCCTTGGAAGTATACAATCAGTGGGA
>JAILPU010000114.1 GCA_024699395.1 Lachnospiraceae bacterium
GGCTCTTAAGAAAAATGCTCCCTTTATAAAGGCCAATCCAAAGGGAATAAGTGAGACGGCGTTTTCCCTTAAGGGCACATCCTTTAAATACGGGAAAACAAAATACAACATCCGTTTGTTGTCTGCATGTCAGCCTGAAAATGCCATATGTGCAATAGAGGCTTTAAATGTATTGAAGTCTTATTTTAACATTGAAAAAAAGGACATTTTAAAGGGATTAAAGGATGCATACTGGCCTGTGAGATTTGAGATTGTAAGAGACAAACCTCTTTTAATCCTTGACGGTGCCCATAATGAGGCGGCGTCTTTAAAGTTAAAGGAATCCCTGGAATTATATTTTAAAGACAAAACCCTTGTATTTATAATGGGTATGCTTTCGGATAAGGACGTGGAAAGCGTTGTGTCCAATACCGTTAAGTATGCCGACAACATTATATGTATTACCCCTCCCAACAATAAGAGGGCACTTGATAAGCTGGAGTTGGCCCGTATCGTCACCGAAAAGGGTGGAAGGGCGACTACCGCAGACAGTCTTTCGGAGGCGCTTTGGATGGCAGGGATGCTCGCAGGTGAGAATCCTGTGATTGCCTTCGGCTCTTTGTCTTATATGGGTGAACTTAAAAGGCTTATTGAAAAGGATAATAAAAATGATAATAGGAAACAGAGAGTTTAATAAAAAGGGTCATACCTATATTTTTGGAATTTTAAATGTTACCCCCGATTCGTTTTCGGACGGGGGTAAATTTAATAATCTTGATATGGCATTAAAGCGCACTGAGGAAATGATTAAAGAGGGTGCAGATGTTATCGATATTGGGGGAGAGAGCACAAGACCGGGATATACGAGAATCTTGGATGAAGAGGAGATAATGAGAGTTGTTCCCGTTATCGAGGCTGTAAAAAGAGAATTTGATATTCCTGTTTCCCTTGATACCTATAAAAGTAAAGTGGCCAAGGCAGGAATTGAGGCGGGAGCAGATCTTATCAATGACATCTGGGGGCTTAAAGCCGACAGTGAAATGGCGAAGGTTATAAGTGAGGGTAAGGTTTCATGCTGCCTTATGCACAACAGAGACAACACCGATTACGATGACTTTTTGGAGGACGTTAAGAACGACCTTAAAGAGAGCATTGATATGGCTTTGAAAGCAGGAATTGGTAAGGACAGGATTCTTATTGATCCCGGTGTGGGTTTTGCCAAGGATGTGACGCAAAATCTTCTTGTGATTAAATATATTGATGAGTTTAACAAGCTGGGATATCCTGTTTTATTGGGACACAGTAAAAAGTCGTATATCGGTCTTTCCTGCGGATATGACAAAAACGAAAGAGGTGTTCCCACAGCTGCAACAACTGTTTACGGCGCCATGAAGGGCTGCCTCTTTGTAAGAGTTCATGATATCAAAGAAAATGTAGCGGCTATTCGTATGATTGAGGAAATCATTAATTGTGATAGAAAAATTGACGGAGAACAATAATGGACGAGATTAGGATTAAAGGTTTAACTTTTTTTGCAAGACACGGAGTATTACAAACCGAAAACGAAAACGGACAGATATTCCTTGTGGACGCCACTCTTTATACGGATTTCAGAGCTGCCGCTTTAAATGATGAGCTTGACAAAACAGTGGATTACAGTAAGGTTTCTGATTTTATTTCGGCTTTTATGGAGGAAAATACCTTTAAATTAATCGAGACGGTGGCATCAAGGCTTGCCGATGAGATTCTTCTTAATTTTGCAGGGTTAAAAAGAGTGGATATTGAGGTGTTTAAGCCTCATGCACCCATTAAGCAGTCCTTTGAAAATATTTCCGTGTTCGTCTCAAGAAGCTGGCACAGGGTATATGCTTCCTTTGGTTCCAATATGGGGGACAGGGGAGCTCATATAGAAAACGGCCTTAATATGCTTAAGCAAAACAAAAAGATTAAGAACGTTAAGATTTCCGGGCTGTATGAGACAGCTCCTTACGGTTTTATCGAGCAGGATCCTTTCCTAAACGGTGCTGTGGCTTTTGACACCATTATGGACAAGGAAGAACTCCTGGAAGAATTTCACAGAATAGAAGCAGAGGAAAAGAGGGAAAGAAAGATTGTCTGGGGGCCCAGAACCCTTGACCTTGATATTGTTTTTTATGACAGGGAGGTCTATCAGTCGGAAACCCTTACCATTCCTCATATAGATATGCAAAATCGTTTGTTTGTTTTAGAGCCCTTGTGCGATCTGGCTCCCGGCTTTATTCATCCTGTTTTGGGTAAGTCTGTCCGTCAGTTAAAAGAACAGTTAGATGCGGTGCAAGAAAAGTAATTATCAAACCTATTACAGCACCGGTGATAATTCCGGAAACGGCAAGATAGGGAAGGTAGGAGAAAACACCTTTACTCTTTGTTAAGGCAAATGCCACTGCCAGCTGGGCCATATTGTGGGTAAGACCTCCTAAGGCGCTTACAATGGGGATAAAACGCTTATTCAATGCTTTTAAAAGTAACCACTCCGCTATTAGGCAGAGCACGCCTCCCGCAAGGCTGTAGCTGAAACTTAAAAACTGGCCGAACAAAAGGGAGACCAAGAGTATTCTGGTGATAAGGACAAGTGCAGAGTCTTTAAATCCATAGTAATATAAAAGAATCAGTGTGATTATATTGGCAAGTCCCGGCTTGATTCCCGGTATGGGGATAAGGGTGGGAAGCATGCTTTCAAGGTAGTGAATTACAAAAGCCAAGGCTGTAAACAATGCTAAAATTGTAAGTTTTTTTGTTTTCATATCAATATGTCACGGCGTCAAGTGCCGAATCGTCCTTTGTTTTTATGGTGATGATAAGCCTGTTGGGAAGACAGGTGATGGGGAGCCTTGAATTCGATATGAATCCCTCTTTGACACAGATTTTATTGGCGCAGTCGGCATCGGTAACGGCGATGGCACCTTCTTTTACAGTGATGGTGTTGGAGCCGTATTTGCTTTCTATGGTGAAAGTCATATCCGGTGTTTGAGAATTTAAGGGAATTTCCTTCACGAGTTTTCCGTCACTGTAAATGCAAGCTGTTCGGCTTAGACTTTTATCGTTAAAATTGTCTTTAAAAATAATTATCAGGGATGTTATCAAAATGATGCTTAATAAAATACCCAGTATAAGGGCAAAACGTTCTTCTTTTTTCATGGTTAGATTATCCGACATCTTCGCAAAAAACTCAAGATGGTTTATTGGGGCTTTATGCCTTTTGCTTACGGGGTGCGCACGCAATCCCGAGAATTATTCTCTTACCGACACCTGCATGGGTACCGTTTGTAATGTATCGGTTACAGGGGATAAGGATTGTAAGGATATATGCGAGGAGGTTCTTACTAAGGGAGAGGTGCTGGAAAAGGATTATCTTTCAAGAAGGCTTTCCTCAAGTGAGGTTTTTAAAATCAATCAAAGCCTTGGAAATGAAGGGGAAGCGTCGGTTTCTCCATACATTGGTGACATTATCAAAAGAAGCGAAAAAATCTATATGGATTCGGATGAAACCTTCGACATCACCTTGGGTAAGCTTATTAGTCTTTGGAATATCGATGAGCTGGCTGACGCTGATATGAAGGATATAAAGATTCCTGAGGATAATGAGATAGAGTTGGCGAAGGCTGATTCCGGTTTTGATAAGATTGATTTAAAGGATAATACGCTTTGCGCTGAAAAAGGAATCGTTCTGGATCTTGGAAGTGTGGGTAAAGGACTTGCTCTTGATGAGGCAGCTAAGATACTTAAGAAGAGTAATGATGTTGAATGCGCTGTGGTTAGTTTTGGGGGGAGTATTTATACCTACGGAAAAAAGAAGGACAATGAGCGCTTTAAAGTGGGAATTGTGGACCCTTTCAACACCTCTGAAATATTTTTAACTCTTTCGGTGGAAGGGGATACTTTTATTTCCACATCCGGTACCTATGAGAGATTTATTGAATACGATAACAAGAGATACCATCACATTCTTGATCCCAAGACGGGATTTCCCGCAGACAGCGGTCTTGTGAGTGTAACGGTTATTGCAAAGGACGGATATCTTTCTGATGCTTTATCCACCGCATGTCTTGTGCTTGGTAAGGACAAGGGATTGGAGCTGGCCGATAAATACGGCGCCAAAGTGCTTTTTATCGATAAGGATTCCAATATAATTACGAATCCTGCCATGGACGAACACCTTATAAATAATTAAGATAATGTATATGGCAAAAATGAGTGTTTTCTTACATGGATGAATATTTAGAAAAACATAAGACAGCGTTTATTGCTCGTGCAAACGCTGTCTTATGTTTTGTTTAGGGGCGATTAAAAATAAGCTGATAATATCGGTTTGATTAATGTGCGATGCGAAATAGTATAGTAATCAATTGATTGGCTTAATGAATGTTGCGGAACATTAATGTGTGACCTGATAATGTCGTCGTATTAATGTGTGACCGGATAATGTCGGCACATGAATGCGTGACCGGACAGTGAAAATCACTTCGAGGTTGCTGCCTTGAGTGCGTCTGTGAAGGGCTGGCAGGAGGTGGAACCTAAGGGCGCGTGGTAAAGACTCTCTTCGTTGTCGTAGGGAGTAAAGTATACATACTCTGAGGTCATGCTGAGGTTCTTGTAGACGCCGCTTGCTACCGTTAATGGATTGGAACCATCGGGAGAGTAGCACATAAGAGCAGGGTTTTTACCGCTTACAAGACAGTAAAGATAGCCGTCACCTATATTGAAGTTATCGATTCTTTCATTTACCACAACTTCGTTTTCCTTTGAGGAGAGGTTGTAACGGCACAGTCTGTAATCGTTTTCTATATCAAGATAATAAATATAACCGTTGTAATATGCGGGATACCATGCACCAAACTCTGTGAGTACCTGCACAGCCTCTGTTTCGGTGTCGTAGGAATAGAGCCTGTGATCTTTGGCGGTTCCGTAATAATATATGATCTTTTCATTTGCGCAGGAAGGATTGATTTCGTACTCCGAAATAGTTTTTTGATTGGACTTATCCGTAGACATTTTGTAGAAGTCAAGGTAAGTCTTTTTATTTGTCATGAGATACAGGGTGTTTCCCACAAGCTGACCGTTTATTACTATATCCTTTGTAAGGGTGCGGGTGCCCTTGCCGTTATGGCGGCATTTGTTAAAGCTGGCAGCAGTCCTTACACCTCCCAGGCCCGATTCTCCGCTGGAACCTTTCTGGAAATAGTATACAAATTCGCTTCCTGCCAGGAGATTGCAAGCTCTAACATTACTTATCTTTTTAACATCTGTCTCGTCTTTGTTCATGGAGTAGAGCTTTTGATTGTCATAGGGGTTTGAAAAAAACACCTTGTCCCCATACTGAACGAAATATCCGCCGTTATTAAGGTTGCCCGCTGTGTTTCCCACTGCATTGGGGGGATTGTTTTCAATTTTCTTGGGCACAATAGTATAAACAAAGAGCCCTGTCAGTATGAGAAATATTATAACGACAGGTACTATCGTGGCGGCCTTTTTTTTCATGAAGGGTTCCTCCTTTTCGGGTAATTAAAGGATGCATACTCGCGCATATCGTAATTGTTGCATACTTAGGCCGCGCGAGACGCTTGAATGCCTAATGTGACATTCTTTCTTACGGATATTTTTGTCATACATTTTTCAGGGGCAGATACTATATATTGATTTTGCCTTGCCCGATTTAAGTATATATTGTTTTAAACTTGCTATCAACCCTGTTTTGTTTTAATATAGTTATATGTTGTCATAAGATTTCTGCGAATGAGGGATATCTTAGAGAAATGCGGTAATAACGGGATTGATGAGCCCCCCAAGCGGTAGTTCGGTTTGGGTATGGAACCATTCATATTTGGGGCAATATCATAATATCCATGATTGGCAGACGCGTTATTTGGATTACGGTATTTCTTGGTTCTCGGACAATTATAAGAATAAACCGGGGAATTAATCTCGGACAATTATAGAGAATAAATCGGGGAATTAATTTCGGACAATTATTGAGAATAAACCAAGGAATTAATCTCGGACAATTATAAGAATAAACCGGGAAAATAATCTCGGATTTTATATAGCAATTTGTACAGATAAAGAAGGATAAAAAGATGATAATCGATGAATTATTGTTATACAGGGAAGATAAGAACCTGGATGTGGTGAGAGAAGCGGTGGAGTTAACTCAAAATCCCACAAGAGAAAGTGCTTTTGAGGTTATTGCAAAGCTATTAAAAACTGCGGGAGAGCACGGCTTCTACGGAAATCTCTGGCATTGCTTTCTGACCAATATCCTGGTTAACAATGAGAATACATACAGCCTTGCCTGCGAGATGAGAGGCGACGTGGAGGGGACCGTTAATGTGGCGGCGCTTCATGACATGGAGATTTTCAGAAAGCTCTATGATATCAATCTTGATGATGTGGCAAGAAGACTTAAGACGGATTCCTTTGATATTATTAAGGATTACACCGCTTCCTGCAGAGAAAGCAGTGTTTACAACACCAGGATTTGTAAGAGAATCTGCGACCTTTCCGTGGAGCTGGGAAGCGCAAAAGACGCGAAGGAAACCAAGGACAGGCTTACACACTTTTACAAAGAATACGGCGTGGGCCAGTTCGGTTTGAACAAGTCCTTCAGAATAAAAGGTGAGAACCGAAAAGACCTTATAATAGAGCCCATTATAAACATTGCCCATGTGAAACTGGACGACCTTGTGGGGCTTGAGCTTCAGAAGAAAAAACTTACCGAAAACACAGAGGCTTTTGTCAAGGGAAAGAAAGCCAACAACTGTCTTCTTTTCGGAGATGCGGGTACCGGTAAGTCCTCTTCCATAAAGGCCATTACAAATGAGTATTATGAGGACGGATTGAGAGTGATAGAAATCTACAAGCATCAGTTCAGAGTCCTTAATGACATAATCGACAGAATCAAAAACAGAAACTACCGTTTTATTATCTATATGGACGACTTAAGCTTTGAGGATTTTGAGACGGAGTATAAGTATCTTAAGGCAGTTATTGAAGGAAGCCTTATGAAAAAACCTTCAAACGTGCTTATTTATGCCACTTCCAACAGAAGACACCTTATCAGGGAGCAGTTTTCCGATAGGGAGGAAGGTAACGACAAGCATTATAATGACACGGTTCAGGAAAAATTGTCACTGGCTTACAGATTTGGTGAATCCATTTATTTTTCGTCCTGTGATAAAAAGGAATTTAAGGAGATTGTTCTGGAACTGGCCAAGAGAAACGGCATTCACATGGACGAGGAGGAACTCCTGTTAAAAGCGGGTGAGTGGGAACTTAGTCACGGCGGTCTCA